>CAIUOO010000519.1 GCA_903900795.1 uncultured Gemmatimonadota bacterium
ACACCGTGACTCGGCTGCACGCCGAGGACGGGTGTCAGGTCACCGGGCGCACCTCGTTCCAGAAGTACGCCTCGACGGGGGCACCGGGGTATCACGATCTCTGCACCGTCCTTCGGCGTGCGGGCGCCGCGCCCGCAGAGGATGCCGAGCGGCTCCTGCGATGGGCCGTGGCCAACCTCGCGCTGGGCAATCGAGATGCACATGCGAAGAACGTCACGTTGCTCCATACGCCGGCCGGGGTGCGCCTCGCCCCGGCGTACGACGTGACCTGTACCCTGGTCTACCACGAACTCGACGCCGAGGAGCTGCCGCTCCGGTTCGGAGGCCAAGCGCACGCGAAGGCGCTCTCGCCCCATACCCTGCGCGTGGCCGCCCGGGAGTTCGGTGTCACGCCGGCGCGGGCGGCCATGGTCGCACGTGATACGTGTGAACGGCTGCTGGTCGCTCTCGACGACACCGTGCACGCTGTGGCGCTGCTCGCTGGGGACGTCCCGATGCTCGAGCGCTTACGCGAGGCGCTGCACCACTCGGTACGCGAAACGCGCGCCCGGCTCGTACCAGCGGCGATCGCGTAAGTGAGGTAACGGCCGCCGCATTCCGATGACAGTGATCGGCGCTCCGCACCGTACACTCGCCCCATGCTTGCCGCCGCCCCCTCCGCCGCCGTACTCGGCATCGATGCCCTCGACGTGCTCGTCGAGGTACATGTAGCCAATGGGCTACCTCAGTGGACGCTCGTCGGTCTCGCCGCGACGGCAGTGAAGGAAAGCCGCGACCGCGTGCACGCGGCGCTGGCGAATTCCGGATTCACGATTCCTCCGCGACGGATCACCGTCAATCTGCAGCCTGGCGATCTGCCGAAAACCGGTACCGCCTTCGATCTCCCCATCGCCCTCGCCCTCCTCGCCGCCAGCGGGCAACTCCCGCCCGACGTGCTGCAGCACACCTGCGCGGTGGGAGAACTGGGCCTCGATGGACAACTCCGGAGCGTGCGCGGGGTGCTCGCTGTGGCGCGACATGTGGCTGCGACCAGCGACGCCCTGCTGATCGTCCCGCCCGACAATCTCGCGGAAGCGCTGCGTGTGCCCAGCGCACGCGCTATGGCACCACGCACCCTCGAGGAACTGGTGCGCGCGCTACGCGACGGCACGGCGCGCAGCGACACGCGACCACGACGCACCGACGGGCCACACGATGACACACCAGACCTCGGTGAGGTGGTCGGTCAGTCGCTGGCGGTTCGCGCCCTCGAAATCGCGGCGGCCGGTTCGCACAACCTGCTGCTGGTGGGGCCACCGGGTGCCGGTAAAACGATGCTCGCCCGGCGACTGCCCGGGATTCTGCCCCCCCTCGATGAACAGGAGGCACTCGAGGTGCTGGCCATTCATTCCGTGGCCGGATTACTCGGCCCCGAGCAGGTCCCCACCAGTTCGAGTCCCGCACGTCCCTTCCGCGCGCCACATCACTCCATCTCCACCGCCGGACTCGTTGGTGGCGGCGGATGGCCACGCCCCGGTGAGGTGAGCCTCGCCCATCGCGGCGTGTTGTTCCTCGACGAGCTGTCACTGTTCCCGCGACACACGTTGGAGTCGCTGCGGCAACCACTCGAAGATGGCGTCGTGGTCGTCGCTCGGGCGGCGCGCGCCGTGCGCTTTCCGTCACGCTTCGCACTCATCGCCGCCAGTAATCCGTGCCCCTGCGGCTACGCCGGCTGCGATGACCGACACTGCCGATGTTCGGTGGCCGACCTCGAACGGCACAGAGCGCGACTGTCGGGCCCGTTGGCCGATCGCATTGATCTGCACGTGCATGTGCAGCGGGTACCGCCCAGCGACCTTGCCGCGCATACGCCTCAGGAACGATCGGCCGACGTGCGCGCCCGCGTACTCGCCGCGCGCGAACGACAGCGTGCGCGCTACGCCCACACCGCCGGTACGCAACCGCTGGCCGCCCTCACCAACGCCACTGCGCCGGTGCGACTCATCGCCCCCGCCGCGCGACTCGAGCCCGACGCCCGTGCGCTACTGGTGCGTGCGGCCGACAAGCTCACCCTGAGCGCCCGCGCCTATCACCGCGTGCTGCGCGTGGCACGCACGATCGCCGATCTCGATGACCTCGAGGTGGTCAATCGCCTGCATGTGGGTGAGGCGCTGCGGTATAGGCCGGTCGTTGACGAACACGCGTCAGAACTGCCAACGGCCTAGGAAGCAGGGAGGAGGGTGTCAGGGTGGAGGAGGCAGAGGAACGACTACTTCCGCCGCACTACTTTCCCCGCTCGTGCGCCCGTCGCCTTCCCGCCGCTGACCGCCACCACGCCATTCACCACCACCGTCTCGATGCCCACTGGATACTGATGCGGCGCCGCGAAGGTGCTCATGTCCTTCACCGTGGCCGCGTCGAACACGACCACATCGGCCACGTTGCCCACCTTTAGCACGCCACGATCGGTGAGCCCGAGTCGCGTGGCTGGCATTTGCGTCATCTTGTGGATCGCCGTCTCGAGCGGCAGCAGCTTCTGCACGCGCACATATTCGCCGAGCACACGCGGGAACGTGCCATACGCCCGCGGATGCGGATGACCGTCGCCGGGGCTCGAGATGCGGCCATCACTCGCAATCATCGTGAACGGTGCCACCATGATCCGGCGCACGTCCTGCTCGTCGAGCACGTGATAGATCGCGTTGCCGCCGCCGTTCAGCATCGCCTCTAACACCAGCGCAGCACCGTTCTCCGGCGTGGGCGCCAGGTTGCGACGCGCCGCCCAGTCTTTCAGCGTCTTGCCTTCGAGACTCTTATCCCAGGCCACGCGCGAGAACTGTACACGCGCCAAGTCACCACCGCCGCGATCGTTCAAAATGTTGTCAATGATGCCGCGCGTGATGCTGTCCTTGATCGCCGGTACCGCCAGGCGCTTGCGGAACTCCGCATCGCCACCGGCCATCGCCCAACTTGGCACCAGCACCCCGATGCCCGTGTGCGTGGCGGTGTACGGATACTGATCGATCATCACATCGGTGCCGGCCTTCCGCGCGCTGTCCACCATGGCCAGCGTGAGGGTGCTCTTGCCCCACATCTGCTGCCCCACCGCCTTGTGATGCGTCAGCACCACCGGGATGTGCGCGCGACGTCCGATCTCGAGCGCTTCGGCCACGCCGTCCAACAGCCCAATGCCTTCCTTACGCAGATGCGACGTGTAGATGCCGCCGCTGTCGCTCGCCACCTGCGACAGCGCGATCACTTCCTCGATGTTCGAGTACGTGCCGGGCAGGTACAACAATCCTGTGCTGAGTCCGAACGCGCCCTGCCCCATGGCCGTGGCGACCAACTGTTGCATGCGGGACAACTCGGCCGCATTCGGCGCGCGTGCGGCCATCCCGAGCACGGCGCGACGCACATCGTTGTGACCCACGAGATACGCCACGTTGATGCCGATGGTCGCAGTGCGCACCGAATCGAGGTACGGTGTCAACGGCAGCGGTGAGCCGCCGTCGGGTCCCCCCAGTGCCAGCGTGACACCCTGCCGCAGCGCGCTCTCCATGAGCGGGTACTGCAGCAGCGGCTCGAGGTGCGCGTGCAAATCGATGAATCCCGGCGACACCGTGCGGCCGGCTGCGTTGACCACCCGCTTCGCGTTTGCGCGGGAGAGCGTTGGCGCCATCGCGACGATACGATCGCCGCGGATGCCGACATCGAGCCGCTGCGCGGCGCGGCCGGTGCCGTCGAGCACCGAGCCACCGGCAATCAAAATGTCAAAGCGCTCGACTGCCGGTTGCGCCTGCGCCGCGTGCGGCGACAGCGCCATGGAGAGCGAGAGCGAGGTCGCGAGCAGCAATCGTGAAGTCATGCGTCGTCCGGTTCGGGTCCCAATAAAACAGGGAGCAGGGACCTCCCCGCTCCCTTCAGTACGTCGGTGTCGTAGGGCTTACTGCACGCCAAGCAGTTCCACGTCGAATACGAGCGTGGCGTTAGCCGGAATCGGGCCCGATCCCTGGTTGCTGTACCCCAGCGCCGAACCGATCACGAGTTTGCGCTTGCCGCCCACCTTCATGCCAGCCACGCCCTGATCCCAACCCGAGATCACCATGCCGGCGCCCAGCGTGAAGCTGAAGGGAGAGCCACCCACGTTCGTGTCGAAACGGTTGCCATTGATCAGGAACCCCGAATACGTCACGCGAATCGTCCGGCCGGCGATCGCTTCAGCGCCGGTGCCGACCACCACGTCCTGCACGAACAGGTTGTCGTTCTTCTTCGTCATGGTGGCGATGTTCACGCCCAGCGACGACGCGTACGTCTCGACGGCAGGATTGGACGGAACGTTCGGGGCCGTACTGTCGGAACCGCAGGCGCTCAACAGAGCCACCGCACCGAGCACCGGCGCCAACAGAGTATGACGGACCAGCGACGCCGCACGGCGGTGAAAAGACGGCAGAGATCGGAGCATAGGTCTCGGAAAAAGGACAAGAATGGATTCCCCCTATAAGATAAGCCGTTGCGCCCGACATCGGCGTCATCGAGGGCACGCTGTCCCCCGCCGACGGCTTGCACCAGGTCGAGGCACTCGACTCGCCGCCGCCGCACGTCAAAGAGCCGCTGGTCGCGTTCGTCGTCACCACGGTCGCGTTCACCATCGACAGCCTCATGTTCACGGTGGCACTCACCGAACTCTCCACGCGCCATCTCGCCTCGGGTACGGCGCGTCTGAGCGGACCGATCCTTCCCGAGGCCATGCCGTCGCTGCAAGGGCTGTTGTCCCGGGCAACACCGCCGTCATGGACGGAATGGGTCGCGCTGCTCGTTGGTGGGTGAGCAGCCGAGCGCGTTTCTCGGGGCGTTCGTGGTCAGCGCCGGTAGTAACCTGTTCGCGCGACTCAAGCGACGCACCGCGATGGACACGCAGGTGCCGGGTCTCCTCATTCTGGTGCCGGTAAGCATCGGCCTGCGCCGTATGCAGTCGCTCATTGGTCAAGACATCGAGACGGGGATCGCAACCGCACTTCGCGTGGCGATCATCGGCATCTCGCTGGCCGTCGGCCTGCTGGCGGGCAACGTGGTCACGATGCCCTCGCAAGGATTTTCAGGTCGCGTGGAGATTAATGTGCGAGGGGGCGGCAGTAGATTTCAGCATGTCCGACGCGACCGTCCGTCCCGCAGCCCTCCCTTGGCCGGCCCCGCAGTTTGTGTCGGCCCCGAGTGGCGCCCCGTCGTCGTTCGCGATGGCACGGGTCGAGGTGCCGCCGCAGCTGGATGCCGACACCGGCCTCTGGCTCCCGGCACTGGTCGCCGACGCGCGGCTGCACCCCGAGGAGGCCGCCCTGGTCGCCGAGATGCCGGCCGTCCGGCGCGCCACCTTCGTGGCCGGCCGGCTCGCCATGCGGGCGGCGATGCGTGTGGCCGTCACTGATGAGGGACCCGACGAGTCCGCGGCCCCGATCCTTCGCACCGCCCGCGGGGCCCCGGTATTGCCGGGCACCGTGGCCGGCTCGGTCAGCCACAAGCATGATGCCGCGCTCGCGCTGATGACACCACGCAGCGCAGTGGCGGCCGGTGGATCCATGCACGTGGGTGTGGACCTCGAGCATCGCCCCACCGCGCGCGACCTCGCACGCCCCTCGATCGCGCGGCGCATTCTCACGGCACCGGAGCTCGATGCGCTCGCGGAGCTCGACACCGATCCGCTCGCGCAGCGCGAACGCGTGATCCTGTCGTTCGCGATCAAGGAAGCCGTCTACAAGGCGATCGACCCCACGGTGCAACGGTATGTGCAGTTTACCGAAGTCGCGTTGCAATTCACTGATGATGGTGCGGTCGCGGTGTCACTGCTGCTACCGGAGCTGGCAACCGGTCAGATCACGGCGCGCGCACATTATTTGCTCGATGATCGTTGGATCGTAGCGACGGCGGTGGCGACGATGGCGTCGGCCGCGATGTAACAGAGCAAGAGGTTCACGCGAAGCTCGCGAAGGATGCGCGAAGGTACGCGAAGAACAACCAAGAAAAAGACTTCTGTTGCTGTTCGTCGCGAGCCTTCGCGCTCTTCGCGGACTTCGCGTGAACCGACCCAACCACCCAACGCAGCACGGCGCTGTCAGCAAGCACACCCGCGAAACGAGTGCTACCCAACCCGGCGCGCCACGTGCTGCGCAATGCCGCCGAACAGATAGCGCTTCACGCGCACCACCTCAAACCCCTCGCGCACCAGCAGCGCTGAGAACTCATCGGCCGTCATGAAATCGCGGATGCTACGCGCGATGTAGCCGTACACGATCGGATCGCGATGCCACAACCAGCCCACCACGTTGCCAGCCACGCCGAGATACCACAGGAACAGCGCGCGCCATGGCGCGAAGCCCGGACGATAGAAGTCGAGCGTGACCAGTGCACCGCCGGGTCGCAGCACGCGCGCCATCTCGCGTACGCACTGCGTGGGATCGGGCACATTGCGCACGCCATAGCTGGCGCTCACCACATCGATACTCGCGCGTTCCTGCGGCAGCGCCATCATGTCGCCCACCATGGGCGTCACACGCGCTGACACATCGGCGTCAATCGTGCGCAGCCGCTCACGCGCCGCGTCGATCATGCGCGGCGAGGCGTCGAGCGCTTCGACCGTCGCCTGCGGCAACGCTCGCGCCAGCTGCGCGGCCACATCGCCGGTGCCGCTGGCCAGGTCAAGGACGCGGCGAGCGCCCGGCGCCACCGCGATGGCCGCCCGGATCGCGCGCCGCTTCCACCCCGCGTCCATCCCCAACGAAAACCACTTCGTGAACGCATCGTAGCGCGGCGCGATGATGTCGAACATCGGCGTCACGAACGCCTGCTTGCGCGACGGATCGGCGAGATACGCGTCCACATCGAGGGAGCCGAGCTTGCGTGCGGACGAATCGGCGGGCGACGTCATGCAGGTCGGGACGGGGTATATTTCAAGGATGCCAGCACCGGTTCGTTCCCCTCGCGGCCGCATCAGCGGCGGAATCAGCGTCAGCACGCTGGCCCTCGTGGTGGTGGGGCTGGCCTGTACCGTGCTGATCGCGAAGCGCGCGACCGCCGAGAAGCATGCGCGGAATCTACTGGTTGACCATGGCGTCGTCGCCGGCACGGACACCACGCCGTCCACCGCGCCCACGGCTGAGCAGGCCACAGGCGGCATCACGGTGGTGGACCTGAATGGCAAGGTGGTTCCCCTGCACACCAAAGGCGAACCGGCCATTCTCATGATCAGCTCGCGCACCTGCCCGTGGTGCAAGCGGGCGCTCAAGGATCTGGGCGTCATGGCGGCCGGGCGCCTCCTGCCTCGCCTCAAGCTGCTCACGCTCGAGGGGGCCGGCGAAGGCGTCGCCATGCTCGCCCAGGAGCAACTCACCGGCGCACAGCTCATCGGGCCGGCCGGTGGGGCGGATCAGCAACGCCTTACGGCCCGCTACCGCGGCACGCCCACCTTCGTGGCGATCGATCGCAACGGCCGCGTGGTGCGTACGCTTCCCGGGTATCCGATTCCCGACGAGATGAAACACTGGTTCGCCGTGATGGTCGGCGACCAGGATATCCCGTAGCCGAGCGACGCTACGCGAGCCACGCTACGTGAGCGACGCTACGCGACCTTGTCCAGCCGCTTCCGGTCAAGGATGACCAGAATCGCGCACAGCGTGATCGTCACCGCGGAGACCACGCACCACGAGCAGAAGCCCTTCAGCACGATGAACTCGCCGTACTTGAGCCGCAGCGTGAACAGCACCGCCGGCCAGATCATCAACTGCATCAGCGTGTTGGGCCACGTCTCGTCTTCATACTTGGACATCGTGCCGATCGTGGACACCACGAACAGCAACCCGTAGCCTACCGCGCCGATCAGCGCCACGTCGATGCCCAGGAACCAGCCGTAGCGGCTTCCCTGCACGTACTCGCACCCCCCGGCGCTGCTGCAGCCGAGGGAACCGGTGAGGCCAAGCTTCCAAAGGTGTAGATAGAGCGCGACCAGCCCCGAAACGAGGCTGCCCAACGCGATGCCCATGCGCTGTGTCACGTGAGACGAGGTATGAGACGAGGGAAAGGAGGCCGAACGACGGCGCGACGCTATCGGATAAGATGCCCTGACCGTACCTTCGTGCGCCATGACGCCTTCTTCGACTGACCGTGCGGCCCAGATTGCCGCCACGCGTTCCCTTGCCCGCACCCGATGGCGGGTGGCGGCGATCCTGACCCTGCTGATGGTCGCGGTCTACTTCGGCTTCATTCTCCTGGTCGCCTACGAGCGCGCCCTGCTGGGTGGCCTCGTCAGCGACGGCCTCTCGCTCGGCATTGTCCTCGGCGCGCTGGTCATCGTGGCCGCGTGGGTCCTCACGCTGATCTACGTGCAGTGGGCCAACCGGGTCTATGATCCGGCGTTGGCCGCCCTTCGCGCCATGCCCGGGGCCGATCCCGCGGCGCGCGGCCCGCAGGAGGGCGCCCGATGACACTCGGCACTCCGGACCCGATGGCCATCGGCTTTTTTGCCGTTTTCATCGCCATCACCCTGGGCATTACCTACTGGGCGGCGCGGCGCACCAAGACCACCGATCACTTCTACGCCGCAGGCCGCTCCGTGACCGCCGGCCAGAACGGTTTCGCGCTCGCCGGCGACTACATGAGCGCCGCCTCATTCCTCGGCATTGCGGGGTTGGTCTCGACCAGCGGCTTTGATGGATTGATCTACTCCACCGGCTGGCTGGTCGGATGGCCCGTGGTGCTGTTCCTGATCGCTGAGCCGCTGCGGAATCTCGGTCGCTACACCTTCGCCGATGTCGTCGCCTCGCGACTCAATCCGATGCCGGTGCGCATCAGTGCCACCTTCGGCACGTTGGCCACGATCGCGTTCTATCTGATCGCCCAGATGGTCGGTGCCGGCAGTCTCATCCGCCTGCTCTTCGGCATTCCGTACGAAGCGGCCGTGGTCATCGTGGGCTGCGCGATGATGGCGTATGTGCTGTTCGGCGGCATGCTGGCCACCACCTGGGTGCAGATCGTGAAAGCAGTACTGCTGCTCGGCGGCGCGGCCACGCTGGCCATCATGGTGCTGGCCAAGTTCGGCTTCGATCCGCGCCTGCTGTTCGCGGCCGCGGCGGCCAAATACGGCGCCGGCGTGCTGGCTCCGGGCAAGCTGGTCAGCAATCCGCTCGACGCCATCTCCCTCGGGATGGCGCTCATGTTCGGGACGGCAGGCCTGCCGCACATCCTGATGCGTTTTTACACGGTGCCCGACGCCCGCACGGCGCGACGCTCCGTGTTCATCGCGACGGGACTCATCGGTCTCTTTTACTTGATGACGTTCGTGCTCGGCTTCGGCGCCATGGTGCTGGTGACGCCCGAGGCCATCAAGGCGATCGACGCCGGCGGTAACATGGCCGCCCCGATGCTCGCCGAACTGCTCGGTGGACGCGCCTTCCTCGGCTTCATCGCCGCAGTGGCCTTCGCCACGATTCTGGCGGTCGTGGCCGGCCTCGCCCTGTCGGGGGCGGCAGCGATTTCGCATGACATCTGGGCCAGTGTGATCCGCAAAGGGCATCCCAAGCCCGGCGAAGAGATCAAGGTGGCGCGCATCGCCACCGTCGTGCTGGCCATCGTGGCCATGGTACTGGGCATCGCCTTCAAGGGACAGAACGTGGCGTTCATGGTGGGCCTCGCCTTCGCCATCGCCGCCAGCGCGAACTTCCCGGCGCTGGTCCTCAGCGTGTTCTGGCGGCGCACCACCACCGCCGGCGCAGCCAGCAGCATGATCGTCGGCGCAACCTCCACCCTCGTGCTCATCGCGCTGTCGCCGGCTGTCCAGGTCGATCTGCTGCACCACGCGACCGCCATCTTCCCGCTCAAGAATCCGGCGCTGGTCACGATTCCCCTGTCGTTCGCGACCGGCATTCTGGTGTCGCTGTTGCGCCCCGATCCGGCCAGCGAAGCCCGCCACGAAGCGATCGAAACACGCCTGCTGTTGGGCGCCGACTAGACGCCCCGGCAGAAATTGCCGCACCGGTCCCGGCGGAATTGCCCGCATGGGACCGGTCAATCCAGCCGGCAAATCATGCCGGCTGGCCTCGTGCGCCGAGCCTCGACCCGCGCGCCAGAAATACGTAAAGCAATATTTTACAATGACTTACATGAAAACAAATGGCTCGCGCTGCTGGTTGGAAGCGCAAGAGCGAATCAACGGCACGCAGGCAGGACTGAGCAACGTTGCCACACGTGTGATGCGACGTGGGCGGGAATTCCCCCGAACCGATGGCGGTTCCGAAATCCCGACGAGCATCAACGCCTCCGTTCATGCGCGATCGACTTGCCCTTCGTACCCCGTTTGGGGGCGTCTTCACCATCCTCGCGATCGCCGGCTGGCGCCCGCTGCACCGCGAAGTGCTCCTCCGCATGCAGGAAGACGCCTCCGTCCGTGATCGCGTCCGTGATCGCGTCCGCCGGCTGCAGGACGCCATGCAGTCGAACGTGGTCGGGATGTTCCTCTGTGCGCCGATGGCCAACCACCCTGACGCGACGTACGTGAGGCGAACTGCGTGTGGCGGCGCACACCGTGTGGTCGTGGTGCCGAGTAACAACGTCGCGATCGCGGTTGACCAGATCGCGCGCACGATTTTAGCCTTCGCCCGGCTCGATTTTCTTCGACACCACAGCTCCTTCAAGAGATTCCATGACCGATCCAAAAACACCCGTGCCTCACGACGACCTGCCACTCGGCGAAGACCAGCTCAGCCAGGTCGTGGGGGGCCACACCAACACCTATAAGTGTGATTGCTGCGGCGAAGTCTTCGCCACCTCCGCCCTATGTGCGGATCACGAGAAATATTGCTGCGGTTAATCGCCGGCTCACCTCGCGAGCCCAGCCGCACCCGCACCACCCGCACGGTTCACCTCGGCGCTTGACCCTCATGGGGGCAGGCGCCGAGGTTTTGAGTATGACATTCCGCGCAGTGAATCCGGCGACCGGCGTCGCCTTGCATGAAGTCCCGCCGCTCACGGCAACGGAGCGCGACGCGCTGATTGAACGCGTCGCTCGCGAGCAGCGCCTGTGGCGGTACGCGCCCCACGCGCAGCGTGCGCGCTTCGTGCGGGCGCTCGGCGTGGCCGTACACGCGCACCGCGAAGCCTTGGCCGAATGGCTCTCGCTCGAAATGGGCAAGCCGATCGTGGCCGCGCGCGCGGAAGTCGACAAATGCGTGTCGCTCTGTGAGCAGGCGCCGGCCATGGCGCACGCCGCGCTCGCCGACGAGGTGCTCCTGCTCGACGACGTGCACGACGTACGCATTCAGTACGCACCGCTCGGTGTCCTGCTCGCCATCATGCCGTGGAATTTTCCCTACTGGCAGGCGCTGCGATTTGCCGTGCCCACGCTTCTGGCCGGCAATGGCGTATTGATCAAGCCGGCCGGCTCGGTGCCAGCTGGGGCACGTTTGCTCGACCGCTGCTTCGCCGAAGCGCGCGCCGCCGTGCGGGCCGATGATGCCTCGATGCCCGACGCCCCGTGCCACATGGCCTTCATCGAGGTGGAGGCGCTCGACCGCGTCATCGCCGATGATCGCATCGTCGGCGTAACGCTCACGGGCAGCGATCGCGCCGGCCGACACGTGGCGTCGGTGGCCGGACAGCATCTCAAGAAGGTCGTGCTCGAGTTGGGCGGCAGCGACCCGTTCATCGTGCTGCCCGATGCCGACATCGCACTCGCGGCCACGCAGGCGGTGGCGGCGCGCACCGTGAACTCGGGACAGTCGTGCATCGCGGCGAAGCGGTTCATTGTGTGCGACGCCGTGTATGACGCATTTCTTGAACACGTCGTGAGCGGCATGCGCACGTTGCGCGTTGGCGATCCGCGCGATGAAGCCACACAGATCGGGCCGATCGCCACCGAGAGCGTGCGCGATGGACTCGCCAAGCAGGTGGCCGATTCAATCGCCGCCGGCGCACGCGCGCTGGTGGGCGGCTCCACTAACGGACTGGCCGGATTCTTCTATCCGCCCACGGTGCTCGTGGATATTCCCGACCATGCCCCGGCCGCACGGGAAGAGTTGTTCGGCCCGGTGGCGTCGGTGTTCCGCGTGGCCGATGTCGCCGACGCGATCGCGAAGGCCAACGACACGCCGTTCGGATTGGGCGCCAGTGTGTGGACCCGCGATCCCGCCCTTGCCACGCAGTGCATCGAGGGGCTCGATGCCGGCATGGTGTTCGTGAACGAGATGGTGGTCTCCGACCCGCGCTATCCGTTCGGCGGCGTCAAGCAATCCGGCATGGGCCGCGAACTCGGCCCACTCGGATTCCGTGAGTTCACCAACCCGAAGGTGGTTCGACGGGCTCGTCTTCCTGAAGTCCCCCGATGAGTCGCCGCCACCACGGACGCTGATCCTCCGCCCGACGCGTCGCACGCACCACCTGTCGCCACGCCACGCGCATTTCCAGCGCATCGGCGAAACGATCTTCAACGCGTGCGGCAAGCCCGCGCAGCAGCCAGCCACCGAGCGCCTCGGGGAAGCCATCGTCCCCGAGTCGCGCCGGCAACGTGTCCGACAGCTGCTGCGCCAGAATCGTCTCCGCCGGGCCATCGCCGAACGGCGCGCGACCGGTGAGCACGAAATACACGATGCTCGCCAGCGCATAGCAGTCGGTTGCCGGGCCCTGTGCCTCACCCAGCAGTTGCTCGGGGGCCGCGAACGACGGCGTCCCTGAGGTGCCCGCGCGTTCTTCGCCAAGCGCGTATGCAATACCGAAGTCGCCGATCCGCCAGCGGCGGTAGCGGTCGATGAGAATGTTCTCCGGCTTCAGGTCGCGGTGGATAATGCCACTCGTATGCGCGGCATGCAGCGCTTCGAGCACTTCGTCAACCTGCGGCGCGATCTCCTCGAACGGCCGCGGACCGCTGCGCGACAGGAGACTGGCCACCGACCCGCCTTCAGCCAATTCCATCGTGTACCACACGATTTCGCCTCGACTATCGGTGTCGTAAATGGGCACGATCGCCGCGTGCGCAAGTTGCGCCGCGAGCCGCGCCTCACGGCGGAAACGCGCCACCGCCCGGTCGTCCTTCGCGATGTACGGATGCAGCACCTTGATCGCGACTTCCCGAGAGAGCGACAGGTCGCGAGCACGCCACACACTCCCGAACATGCCACTCCCGAGCGGCGACAGGATTTCGTAGTCGTCCGCCGTGGCCCACCGTAAGCGCGCCTCCGCCGAATCGAGCGCGGTCGGTAGTTCGTCACCCTCGGGCGCGATCATCACCTGCCGCACCGAGACATGACGATCCATGTCACGCAGCATGGCGGCAACGCTCGGAAACCGGTCTTCCGGCTTCGGCGCGAGGGCGCGCTCCATCACCGCCGCCAGCGCCTGTGGACAGTCCGGGCGCAGCAGCGCCATGGGCGGCACGTCGCGTTCGGGTGGCGTCTCGCCGGTGAGCATGGTGAACAGCATCGCCGCGAGCTGCCACTGATCCGACGCCGGCGTGGGACGCCATTCGCCAGCCGTCCCCTCGGTGGCCGACCACTCCGGCGGCCACGGCGTGTAGGTGCGGTCGGGCTGCAGTCCCGCCGGACGCTGATCGCGCGGCAGCACCCACTCCCACCCGAGCACCCAGAGCCGTCCACCTGGCGTGAGCCAGATGGTGCTCGCCGAGATCGCGCCGTGCGAGGCGCCGGTGTCGTGCAGATAGGCCAGCGTACTCCCTGCCTCGCGTAAGACCTGCAACGCGAACGGGATCCCTTCAGCACCGAGCCGGCTGACGCGCGAATACACCGTTTCCCCACCGATCCAGCGGCGAAGATAGCCCGGGCCGCGTCGGCTCTCCTGATACGACGCCCAATAGTGGTACGTCGTGGGAATCGAGGGGTGGTTCCGGTGCGCCAGCGCGCGCGCTTCGTGCTTGAGCCACGCGTCGTGGCTCACGTCGGGCGCGCTCACCAACGAGAGCGACCGACCGAGCGCATCGATCACTTCCTGGTAGTGCCGGTGCTCGCGTTGGATCGCCTCGTGGCCCCATGACCAGCCTGGGGGCAACGACCACGCCTCGAGATGCGGAGCCGGCGACGTGGTTTGCCGGTGGTCGGGAGGAGGCGCGAACTGGCTCATGACATGCAGTGTAATGCCCCGAGCAACGTCATGGGCTGCTCAGCGGCGCGTGGCGCGTCGAAGGGTGAGACGAACGGTTGTCCCGCCCGCGGGAATGCTCGTCAATCCGATCGTCCCGCCCCATCCCTCGATCAACCGCCGACTGATCGCCAGCCCCAGGCCACTGCCGCTGGTTCGGGTCGAAAAGTGCGGCTCGAACACCTGCGGCAGGACATCGGCGGGGATGCCGGTGCCGTCGTCTTTCACATCGATCACGACGTGCGTGGCGGTGCCTGACACGTGCACCGAGACGGTCCCCGCATCGGCCAAGCGGGCATTCTCGAGCACGTTCAGCAGCACTTCCTTCAACTCGTCCCGCTGGGCCATCGCCGTCACCTGCTCGGCCCCCGGTTCGGGGGCGTCGATGCGCCAGCGCACCCCGGCCTCACGCTCGCCGTCTTCACCCAACCGCTCCAGCGCCATGACGTCGTGGACCACGGCCGCCACATCCACTGGCACCGCCGGCGTGCGATCCTCCGGCGCGGTGCCATACCGGCTGAACGCCCGCGCGATCTCGTCGAGACGATCGATCTCGGCCAGCACGCGCGACACGTTGGTGGCGAGAATCTCGCCGAAATCGCCGCGCTGGTCGCGATAGGCGCGCAACAGGTGTTGCACGCCCAAGCGAATCGGCGTAAGGGGGTTCTTGATTTCGTGCGCGACCTGGCGCGCCATCTCGCCCCACGCCAAGACGCGCTGGGCGGAGGCGAGCTCGGTGACGTCATCGAGCGTCAACACCGCGCCGCCGGGCAATCGCGTGAGTCGTGCGCGCATCTGCCGACCCAGCACCATGAGTTCGAACGCTTCCTCGTCGTTCGCGGCGACCAGAAACGCCGTGGAACGCTCGACCAGGGGGGCGAGCGTGACCGGCAGCGACTGCAACGACACGCCCGACGTCCGCAGCGACACCCCGAGCATCGCCTCCGCACGCGGATTGGCGATCAGGATATCACCGCCAGCCACGGCGGCGAGCGACGGCGACCGGAGCGCGAGCACACCACTGGCCACGTGCTGTAGCACGGCCTCGGTGCGGCGTTGCGCGGCCACGAGCGCGGCGCGACTCGTGGCCAGATCATCCGCCATCCGCCCGAACGCGCGATACACCGGCGCAAACTCCGTGGCCGGTGCAGCGCCCAGCGCCGGGGCACGCCCACCGGCGGCGATCGCGAGCGCGGCTTCGCGCAGGGCCCTGACGGGGCGCGCCAGCGACCGGGCCGCCAATCCGCTCGACCAGAGCGCCGCCAACGCCCCCAGCATCGTCGCGAACAACAGCAGAATGCCGAGATCCTCGCGGCGGGCATCAAGGGCGAACTCATCGCCACGCGCCGGCGTCGCCAACACCGATGGACTCGACGGCGCGAGATGCCGGAAGCCCACGAGCGTGCGCGCATCACCGACCGCGATCCGTCGGGTCGCAAACACGTCGTCGGTGCCGAAGTCGTCCGTGCTGAAGTCGCCGGTGCCCAGCGACACCGGCAGCAATCGACCGAGCGGCGCCAGCGCGTCGAGCAGCGAGTCGCTGGCCGTGACCAGCTGCCCATCGCGATAGAGGAACAGCGGCGCGCCGGTGCTCGACGGCGCCGTCCCGAGCGCCCGTTGTTCCTGCTCGGCCGCTGCCACACGGAGGGTTTCACGCACCAGCAGTTCGCGCGCGGCGCGGTCGTCGTCCTGCAAGCGATACCACGCCCAGGCGGCAAAGAGGGTGGCCGGCACGATGAAGAACGTGAGGAGCGCACCGCTCAATCGTACGCGGTACGAACGCGACCAACGGGCGCGACGCAGTCGCAGCAGCCGGCCCAGCGCACCATCGGCGAGCGCCGTGGCCGACCAGAGCAGCATCACCGCGATCACATCGAGCAAGACCAGCAAGGCCCCGCGCGGCAGCAACGCATCGAGCGTGCGGAGATCCACTTCCACATGCACGCGACGCCGGTCGATACCAATACCGGCCACCCCGTCGCCGTGCATCGCATCACCGCGGCGGCGCCATTGCAGCGGATGCGCGATCGTGTCGCCAACCAGTGGCACGGCCAGCGCCAACTTGTACGGCGCCTGTGTGCCGCGCGCACCGGTGACACCAGTAAACGCCGCGAACGGGTCGAGTGGCAGCAAACGTGTGCGAGGCGGCACGGCGATCGTCGTGACGACACCGTCGAGCGCCGGCACCGCCGCCACCAACAGCGTGGTCGGCCCGTCACCGACCGCGCGAATTTCCACGACGCCGCTCTCACGCGCCATCGTCGCGATCACTGCCTGCGCACCGATCGTGTCGTTCACCGGCGCCAGCGACAGTTCGGACACCGGCGTCGCGGTGTTGCCCGGTGCCCAACGTGCCAACCGCGCTGGATAGCCGGCCAACGCGAGTTCACTCGACGCGTAGCGGCGCAACAGCGCGTCGGTACTGCGCACCGGCCGCGTTTCGTCGCGCATCGACGTCGCGAACCGTTCGAGCAGGCGATACGCATTCTCGTCAACCACCTCGATCCGCTCGAGGTCATGCTGTGCCAATGCCATCCGGGCGCGCACGGTCGCTCCCCAGGTCAGCGTCGCCGCCCCGGCGCCGGCAACCACGGCGGCCGCCGCCACGCGCGCCAGGCCGCGACGGGTGATCGCGAGCGAGCCGATGGCTGCGATCCACAGGGCTGGGTACCACGCGGGCCATCCGCCGGGGGCCTCCCAGAGCATCGGTGCGATCCCGCCTGTCAGGAGTGCGAGCAGCGGCGCGGCACTGGACGGCAGTCCGCGACGCGGCCCAAGCAGCGCCTGC
>CAIUOO010000520.1 GCA_903900795.1 uncultured Gemmatimonadota bacterium
CGCCCCACTCCGGCTTGTCACCGGCGCGGCACTTGGGCGACGAACCACCGCCCCACTCGTCGGAGAACAGCATCTGCGTGCCGTCGTTGTTGAACGTCGCCGAATGCCAGTAGGCGAAGTTCGAGTCGGCGGCGGCGTCGAGACGCACCGGCGCCGTCGGGTTGCTGATGTCGAGCAGGAGGCCATGGCCTTCACAGGCGCCACCGGCCAGGCCGAGCGACGGGTACACCGTGATGTCGTGGCACTGCGAACGCTCGCCGCCACGACCGCCACCGCCCGCCGCACCGGCAAACATGCGCGTCACCGCGCCCTGCACCATGCCGCGCACGGCCGCACTGTCAGCCGCGTTGGCGGCCGCACCACCACGCGCCTTCGTCACGCTGTCCAGCATCGGACGCAGGACCTGCGGGGGCACGACCATGTCCATGCCCGACTGCGGGTTCTTCGCGATGAACGCACCGGCGGCCTTCGCCGTCGCGAGTGTCTTCGCCGCCGCTTCCTTGTCGGCGTCGGAGAGACCGTGGCTCGGCGCGGCACTCAGTCCGGCAAAGATGTTGGCGCGACCGACCACGGCAGCACTGGCCGGGTTGGCGAGCGGCACCTTGATGATCTCGATGCGCAGGCGCGCCGAGTTCGGATCGTCCGCCGCCACGTCGGCGCAGCCTTCGAGCTCACCGGCCGAACGGATGCCCGACGAACCGGAGACGTAGATGTACACGTTCTCCTTGTCCTTCGGATCCTCGAGCACCGTGTGCGTGTGCGAGCCGCGGCACGTCTGCACGTTCGCAATCAGCTTCGGTTCGCTGATGTTGCTGATGTCGAACACGCGCACGCCACGCATGCGCTCCTTGCTGACGGGATCAGGCACGCCACCCGGCTTGCAGTCTACGCGACCGTTGTTCGCTTCGGCCGACATGAACATCAGGTTCTTGTACACCGAGATGTCGTTCTGCGACGCGGGGCAGCTGTACGCCACCACGAGCACCGGCTTGGCCGGGTTCGAGATGTCCCAGATCACCGGGCCGTTGTAGTTGCCCTGAATCGCGTACTTGCCGGTGAAGGCGAGGTCGGAATTCGTGATGCCCAGGAAGCCCGGCGGCGAGACCGCCTTCGCCACGACCTTCATGTTCGAGATCGCTTCGCCGGCGTCGAATAAGCCGGCTTTAAGGCCGACGCGCGGATCGTTCATCGGCGTCGGGGCGGTCTTGGGCTTCGACGGCGCACACGCCGCAAGGCCCAGCAGCGCCACGGCCGCGTAGCCTGACACGACACTCGCCCCGCGACGACGCGGAAGTGCTTCTGACATATCTGTTCCTGTGTGCAAAAGGTGGTGGTCATCCAACGACATCACGTCCAACAGCTCGCCCAACCGGCGCGTCCTGTTACGCCGGCGGAGCGAATCCCATCTCCAACATCATCGTGAACATCCGCTTGATCTCGGTGCTCTGATCGACCTCGACATCATTCGCGAACTTGAACACGGTCTCGTCCTGCCCCGCGCCCTGCGCCTCGAACAGCGTCTTCACCATCGCCACGGCGCCGCGGTGGTGTTGAATCATAAAGGTGAGAAACAACCGGTCGAACTCGGTGCCGCGCGCGGCATCGAGTTCCTTGAGCTGCGCATCGGTCAGCATCCCCGGCATCGTCATCTGTCCCATGGCCATGCCGCCCATGGTCATGCCGCCCATCGCTGCCATGTCGTGGCCACCATGGGCGGCCATGTCATGCCCGGCGCCACCCATCGTCACGTTACCCAGCGAATCGACCATCGGCACCGTCTGACGGCGGTCCTTGAGCCACGTCTGCATGATCGTGATCTCGTCGGTCTGCGCATTAATGATGCGCGCCGTGAGCCGCTGCACCGACGCGCTCGCGCCGTGCGACGGCGCCCAGCGGGAGATCGTGATCGCCTGCGCGTGGTGGTGGATCATGCCGCTCATGAAGTCCACATCGGCCTTCACCCACGGATAGCGTAAGCTGTCGGCGCGCGCGCGCACGATCGCGCCGGCATCGCCCATCTCGAACGCCGGTCCGGCTGACGAAGCCGACCGCGAGGTAGCGCAGGCCGTCATGGCGACGAGCCCGGCGCTCAGGGCAGCCAGGCGGATCGGACGGCGGAAGGAATTGGGCATCGGTTTGGTCACGTGATGGGACACCGGCCACAGACGGAAAGGGTGGAACCTGTAACGCTATAGAGGGCGCGGGCGCCCGCAAGCCATGAATGCTAATTCACGTCGCGCAGCGTGACCGCCCGTGTCCCCGTCACCGTGACCAGTGCGAGCCGCCGCAGGTGCACCGAATCGGCCGCCGCCACATATGCCGACGTCTGCTGCGACGACACCAGCGCCCGCGTGAGCTGGGCCAGTCCACCGCACACATACCGGTTGCACAGATTCGACCGCAGCGCCCGCGGCAGATTGCACCCCGCCGTGGTGTGAAACACGCACGAACCGCGATAGTGACGCGCCGGCAGGTGCGACGCGTAGCGCGCCTCCAGCGACTCCGGGGTGACCGTCTCCCCGTCGTCGGTGAGCTGGGCCCGTACCCGCGTAATGCTGTCGGCGTGCAGAAATCCATGCGTACCGCCCGCCGTGCAGCACTCGCCGCGACAGGTCCCACAGCTCGCGCCGATAATGTCCGGCATCGCCGGGATCGACGCGGGAAGCGCCCATCCCGCGTCCTCGCGCGCCGACTCGGCCTCGGCACTCATCGGCGCGCGGTTGTCGCGCACCGCCTCGCTGAACGCCTCGGCGATCGTGCCCCGCAGCTTCTCGAGAAACGCGTCGCGCGACTCCTCGGGCAGTTCCGTCGTGTTCCGCGAATTCGCCGGCAGCAGGATCACCGGCAACTCGGGGAGGCCATGCTCGGCCCGGTCGGCCCGGGCCAGCGCTTCCGCCTGAGCCGTGAGGCGGGCATTGCGGGCCCGCTGGGCCGCGATCGGACTTTCACGCGAGGACATGGCGCAACCTACCAACCGCTGCGGTCCAATTGGGTATCCCCGTGCGTCAGTGGGGCACGGAATGCCCGCCGATGCGGTTTATTCCGCCATATGTCGACATCCCGCTGGCCCATCCCCCTCGGCGCCGTCCTCGTACACCTCGGCATCGGCTCGGTGTACGCGTGGAGCACGCTCAATCGCCCGATCATCGCCGCGCTCCCGTCGCAGCCGTGGTG
Source organism: uncultured Gemmatimonadota bacterium (assembly GCA_903900795.1). GTDB lineage: Bacteria > Gemmatimonadota > Gemmatimonadetes > Gemmatimonadales > Gemmatimonadaceae > Gemmatimonas. The sequence goes on from CAIUOO010000520.1 coordinate 3,175, forward strand.
GGGGAGTCCGCCGTACACCACGTTCACCGCGGCGCTCGTGCTGCTGGGGCTGAGCGCGGCCACCATGGGACCGTGGGTGGAGCGCGTCGGCGCGCGGGTTGCCGCCAGAACGTCGGCCATGTTCTTCGCCGCTGGCTTGGCGCTAGGCGGCCTCGGCCTGCTCTGGCAGCAGCCGCTGCTGCTCTTTCTGGGGCTCGGCATCCTCGGCGGCATCGGGTGTGGCATTGGGTACATCGCCCCGGTGCGGACGCTCGTGAAGTGGTTCCCCGAGCGACTCGGCATGGCCACGGGGTTCGCCATCATGGGGTTCGGTGGCGGCGCCTTTCTCGGCGGCTACGCAAATGCCTTTCTCATCGAGCAGGTGGGCGTGGCGCGCACGCTGTTCGTCTTGAGCGGTGTGTACTTCGCCTTGATGATGGCGGGCGCCCAGCTGCTGCGACCGCCCCCGGAGGCCGAGCCCGGCGAGACCAACTCGGTGACCGCGAACCTCACGCGAGGCGAG
>CAIUOO010000521.1 GCA_903900795.1 uncultured Gemmatimonadota bacterium
AGAATCGGGTTGATTTCCACCAGGTCCATGGCCACCATCGCGCCGGAGTCGTGCACGATCTCCATGGCGAGGTGCGCTTCACGCAGCGTGGCACCACCGCGCACCGGTGTGCCCACGCCAGGCGCATCAGCGGGATCGACCCAGTCGGCGTCGCACGACACATGCACACCGCCCGTGCCCGTGGTCGCGATGCTCACCGCGTCGTCCATCACCGCGCGCAGGCCGCGTTCATCGATGTCGCGCATGGTGAACGCATGCAGCCCCAGTTCGCGGATCATCGCGCGCTCGGCGTCGTCGAGATCGCGCAGCCCCACGTATACCAGGTGCTCGGGGTTCACCGCAGGAATCGCGGTCGAGAGCTGCCGCAGGCGGCGATGCCCGAAGCCCAGCAGGTGGGCGACCGGCATGCCGTGCACGTTGCCGCTGAGGCTCGACTGCGGCGTGTTCAGGTCGGCGTGTGCATCAAGCCAGATCAGTCCCGTGCGTTGTCCGCGTTCGGCGAGGGCGGTGGCGGTACCGGCCACGGAGCCGGCGGCGAGCGAGTGATCCCCGCCAAGGACCAAGGGGCGGATGCCGGCGCGAACCGCGGCGGCGGTGCGGTCGGCGAGGTCGATGCACACCTCGGTGATCGCATCGAGCACGGCGCGCGGCTCGTTCCCCAGCGACGTGCGGTCAGGTACCGGCACGTTGCCCGCATCCTGCACCGTGAGCCCAAGTCGTTCGAGCTGCGCGGCAAGGCTGGCGAGGCGCATGGCAGACGGGCCCATGTCGACGCCTCGGCGGCTGGCGCCCAGGTCCATGGGGACGCCGATCAGCTGCACGGTGCCCGTCCACGGTTTGACGACCGCGCGGGCTGGGGAGGCGATGGTCGCATTCATTTTTCTAAGTTGGCGCGGGTCAATGACAGCAACAAGTTCAATGAATGACCATAAATGCTGCGCAATATGACAATATGCACGATATATTTAACAATATGCTCAAAAACCTCGATACGCAGGACCTCCGGCTGATTGGGCTGCTTCGGGAAAACGCCCGGCTGTCGGTGGCGCAGCTGGCCAAGCAGCTCAAGGTGTCGCGAGGCACCGTCCAGAACCGCATCGACCGGCTCATCGCCGACAACGTGCTGCTGGGGTTCACGGTACGTACCACGCCGGAGGCGGCGGCGCATCGCGTGCGGGCCATCATGTCGATCGCGGTGGAGGGCGACCGCATTGAAGGGGATCGCTCCGATGCGATCCTGCGTACGCTGCGCGGCTACCCCGAGGTGCAGGCGTTGTACACCACCAACGGGCGCTGGGACATCGTGGCCGAAATCGGCACCGACAGTCTGGAGACATTCGACGCCGTACTGCGTCGCATTCGGGCCATCAAAGGCGTGGCCAATTCGGAAACGAGCCTCCTGCTGTCGACGCAGAAGCTCTGAGCACGAGCCTCGCGTCGACAGCGGGAGCAGACCCGCACGCGGCGCTTACTTCACGCCGAGGTTTTTCTTGAGGAAGGCGATCGTCTTGGGCCAGCCGTCCTTGGTGGCGGCGAGGTTGGCGGCTTCTTCGGCCTCGTCGCGCGTGGCCTTGGGATCATCCTGCGCGCGCAGGAAGCCGTGGGTGGCGCCTTCGTAGTTTGTGCCCACGTAGTCCTTCTTCATCGCCTTCATGATCGAATCCAGGGCCGGCATCGCGGCGGCGATGCGCGCGTCCTTGGAGCCGTTCAGCAGCATCACGGGCTTGGCGATCTTGGTGATGGAGTCGGTGTTGATGCTCGCGGGCACCGCCGCCGTGGTGGCCGTGGCCGGCGTGCCGCCGGTGGTGTAGGGCAGGCCGTAGAACGCGACGCCGCCTGAGAAGCCTTTCAGGCCGCCGTTCACGGCGTGCATGAACACCGTCTGTCCGCCCCAGCAGTAGCCGATTACGGCGTACTTCTGCTGCGCACTGGGCAGCATCATGGCGTAGTTCGCCGCGGCGGCAATGGCGCGATTGCGGTCGGCCGAGTTCACGCCGGCGATGAGCTTGCGCGCCGAATCGGCGGGGAGTTCAACGCTGCTTGGGCCACCGCGCACCTTCGACAAAAAGTCGGGGGCGATGGCGATGAAGCCGTCGGCGGCCACTTGGTCGGCCACACCGCGCACCCATGTGGAGAGCCCGAAGATCTCGTGCACCACAACGACCACCGGCGCCTTAGCCCTGCTGTTGGGGCTGGCCGGGTACACCACCCACGCCATGATCGAGTCGGCCGATCCGGCGTCCCACGCGATTTTCACCCATTCGGCGTGACGCGGGCTGGCCTTGAGGCGGGCCGGGGCGGTGTTGTTGCTCGCGGGCAAGCCAGCGATGCCCTGCTGCGCGCCGGTCGAGCGCATGGCGGGCATGGACAGGTCGGCGGCGTTCATGTGGGCCATGTGGTCATCGGCCATGGCCGACGAGGCGAGGGCGCCGGCGGTACCGGGGGCCGAGCGCTGCAGCGTGCAGCCGGCGAGGAGCGCGGCGGCGGGGAGCGCCACGGCGAGCAGGGAGATACGGCGGGGCATGATGGTATCCTGGCAAAGGTGGGAGCGATACAGCGGAATCTCCCTGTAGAGCGACCGCTACGCCAGCGGGGCAACGCAAACGCGCCGCCACCGGAGTCGGTGGCGGCGCGGTTGTTGAGGGAGCGGGAAACTCCCCGCGAGCCGGTACTTAGTTGAACGTGTACCGCACACCCAGCTGCATGCGCCACACGTCCGAAATGCCGGCCGTGTGCTGGTACGTGGTGTTCAGGAGGTTCGTGCCGAAGTTCCGCAGGCGATAGAGCAGCGCGCCGTTGGCATCCGCGCCCTGCGGGAGCAGCGGCGTGTTGGAGACGAGACGATCGCCCGCGCCCCACTTCTTGTTGATGAGGTTGTCGAGATTCAGGATGTCGAACCGGATGGAGAGCGTGTTCCGCTTGCCGCCGACATTCTGGAAGATCTCTTGCGTGATGCCGAGATCGCTGCGGAACAGCACCGGCAGGAACACCGCGTTGCGCTCCGCATACTGGCCGCGGCGCGACGAGAGGTACTTGTCCTGCTTGATGTACGCTTCCCACGCCGCCTGCTGATCGGCGACGGTAAAGACGCGCACCGGATTCGACGTGACCACGGATCCCGCGGCATTCACGCCGTACTGCTGGAAGTTCATCTCGGAGGCATCGCGGGGGATGTAGATCAGGTCGTTCGCGCCTGCCGCGTCGCCGTTGGCGTCGGCGCTGAACGTGTAGCTGCTGTTGCCCTGGGTGCGCCCTTCGGTGAAGAGCGAGATCGAGGTGGCGCCGAACTTGAAGTACTCCTTGCGGTACGACACGGCGAGGAACACGCGGTGTCCCGGGGAGAACGCCGAGAACTGCACACCGGGGTTGTTCGGATCACCGGCCTGGGCGTTGGCCGTCCAGTTCGTGGACGCCGTCGAGCCCGGATCGTACGAGTTCTTCGACACGCCATACGAGTACGCCGACTTGGCATAGAAGCCGTTGGTGAACGACTTCTCGAGCGAGCCGGCAAGGTTGTACGAGTAGCCGGTGGTCGCGTTGCTGATCACGTAGGCCGCGGTCACGTTGTTGTTGACGCGGTTGTTGCCCGTCGTCCAGCGCGGACGCTTGTCGGCGCCGGTGAAGGCGGAGTTGGCGGCCGGCAGGTTCGCGTTGATGTAGTACGGGCCATTCACTTCCTTACCGTACAGTCCTTCAAGGGTACCGATGAAACCCCACGGCAAGCGACGATCGACGGCGATGTTCGAGCGCCACACCTGCGAGAACTTATAGTCCGGCGAGGTGACGTTGAGCTCGTACGTGGCCGCCGGCGCGCCGGTCACGGTCGTCGGCTTGTAGGTATCCGGGTTCGGGTTGAACGGGCGCGTGGTCGTGTTGTCGCGCTGGTCGAAGCCGGTGAGCACGCCCGTGTTGCCGAGCTGGTTGGAGATCCAGACGTACGGCGGCGTCCCGCTGAAGATACCCGTGCCGCCGCGCACCACCGTGCGACGATCGCCCTCGACGTCCCAGTTGAAACCGACGCGCGGCGAAATGAGCAGGTTGGCGTCGGGCAGCTTGCCGGTGTTGTACTTCACGGCTGCGCCATTCTCGTCGCGGAAGGACAAGGCATTGGCCTGTGCGTTATTGAACGCCGTATTCTCGAACACCGGCACGTCGAGCCGCAATCCCATTGTGACTTTGAGGTTGCGCGTCGCGCGCCACTCGTCCTGCGCGTAGGCGCCATACGTGTTCACACGCAGCGGCTGGATCGGCGCGTCGAGCCCCGGGATGTTGTTGTAGCGCACCTGGAAGCGGCCGAGGGTCACCGGCGACGTCGTGCGCGTCGGATTGGCCAGGAAGCCGTTCGCGTCGGTATAGAAGTCCGCGAGCGAGTTGTACACGTAGGCGCTCTGCAGGCCGGGCGAGAAGCCGTTATCGGACTGGTAGCGCTGCGCGGTTACACCGAAGGTGAGGTCGTGCTTGTCGGTGTAGATGGAGAAGTTGTCCTGGAACTGCCACGTGTTGTACCTGAGCACGTTGTTCGGCGTGAACGGCTCGAACCCGAACGAGAGATAGTTGGTGCCGTTGTTGTTGATGTCCACGAGCGGGAACAGCGTACCCTTCGACTCGCGGCTTTCATCGTTCGTGGTATATCCGGCGATGATCTGGTTCGACATGTTCGACCCGATCTGCGAATTCAACTCGCCGATGAACGACCGCGCGTTTTCCTTGATGGCGTAACCGGAATTCTGGAAGCTCATCGAGTTCAGATTGTCACGACGGTTCCCGAGCGTACCGAGGGCATTGGAGTTCGAGATCGGCACATCGGACTTGGACTCGAGATCGGAGTATCGGAAGCTGAACTTGTTCCGGTCGTTCACGTTCCAGTCGATCTTGGCAATGATGCGCGTGGACGGGACAGCCAGATTGAAGCCTTGGGCCGGACCGGTCTCGTATTTGAACTTGTCCTTCAGGAAGGCACTGAGCGTCGAAATGTCCGACTGCAGCACGCGCGTGGTGTTGCCCGCGATTGCCTGTCCGCCCGTATTGGCCTGGAAGCTGGTAGCCGGCTGCGTGAGCTCGTCCGTTTCGTAGTCCACGAAGAAGAACAGCTTGTTCTTGATGATCGGACCACTCACGTACCCGCCCGGCTGCGTGAACTTGAACGTGCCTTTGTTGAAGAACACACCGGCCGTACTGTCGCCCACGAGCCCCTGGTTGCGCGTGGTGTAGTACAGTGAGCCCTTGAACTCGTTACCACCGCTCTTGGTCACGGCGTTCACGCCGGCGCCGGTAAAGCCGCCCTGACGCACGTCGAACGGGGCGATGTTCACCTGAATCTGCTCGATGGCGTCGATCGGGATCGGCGACACGCCCGTGCGGGCACCCGGCTGCGAGCCAAGCCCGAACGAGTTGTTGAAGAACGAACCGTCGAGCGTGATGTTATTCAGGCGGTTGTCCTGACCGGCGAACGACGAGCCGCTCGACTGGGGCGTCAGGCGCGTGAAGTCGGTGATCGTGCGGCCGATGGTGGGGAAGGCCGCGATGGCATCCTTTGAAATCGTGGTCGAGGCACCGGTAATGCGCGAGCTGAGGGCGCCGCCGGTGGCCGTGACCTGCACCCCGGTCAGCGTGACCGCGACGGTCTTGAGCTCGAAGCTCACGTCGGTGGACGCGCCGAGGGTGACGTCAAGACCGTTCTGGGCGGTGCGCTCGTATCCCAGCGCCACGGCGGTCACGGTGTACGGACCACCAACGCGCATGGCGGGAATGAGAAAGCGCCCGTCCGCACGACTGACTGCCTGATACGTGGTCCCGGACGGCTGGTGTACGGCGACCACGCGGGCCGCTGCCACGGCACCCTTGTCGCTCCGGACCGTCCCGCTCATGGAACCGGTGGTGACTCCCTGCGCCTGCAGGGCAGCGGTCGGGAGGGCCAGCAGAGACCCGTACGCCAGCGACCACGCTGCCCGCGTGAACTTCCTGAACCACGGCTTCATTCCCATCTCCGTAAAGTTTGATCGGGGGGCTCGTGACAGACCGCCAGAGGCAGTGCACTGAGCCCTTCGGTCGATACGGCGCGAGGCGCCGCGAACGAGCGACGTCAAAAAATACCAACGGCGGGGGCCGTGACAGAAAGGGCCATGTCGCGAATCAGCAACGATTTGTCGCGGGTTCGCCCACTAACAGCCCACTTGGTCCCCACAGAGCATCGCACAGGCCCCCACCCAGCCGGAACAAAGCCGTCGCAGGGGACTGGCCTAACCCCAGCCAAGGGATGAATTTACAGGAACGTTTCGCATTCCAGGCCTCCCGGGCCTACTTCCATACATACAAACCCGGACACCTCGTGCTCGAGCAGTACGCTCTCGTCCTCGCCCTCGTGTGCTCGGCCATTGCCATTGCCTACGGCATTCTTTCGGCCCGCTGGATCGTTTCGCTGCCCGCTGGCAATGCGCGCATGCAGGAGATTGCGGGCGCCATTCAGGAAGGCGCCGACGCGTACCTGAAGCGCCAGTACACCACCATCGCCATGGTCGGTGTGGTGCTCTTCCTCGCCGTCGGCTTCGGTCTCGGCAGCTGGGTAACCGCCGTCGGCTTCGCGATCGGCGCCGTGCTCTCCGGGCTGGCCGGCTTCATCGGCATGTTCGTGTCGGTGCGGGCCAACTCGCGCACCGCGCAGGCGGCGACCAGCGGCTTGAATGCCGCGCTCAACGTCAGCTTCAAGGGCGGCGCGATCACTGGCATGCTCGTGGTCGGCCTCGGTCTGCTGGGCGTGGCCGGTTTCTTCATGTACGTGCTCGGCAACGGCACGGGTGAGGAAGCGATCCGGGCGGCGCTCGAGCCGATGATCGGTCTCGCCTTCGGTTCGTCGCTGATCTCGATCTTCGCGCGACTTGGCGGCGGCATCTTCACGAAGGGCGCGGACGTGGGCGCCGACCTCGTGGGTAAAGTCGAGGCGGGCATTCCTGAAGACGATCCGCGAAACCCGGCCGTGATTGCCGACAACGTCGGCGACAACGTCGGCGATTGCGCCGGCATGGCGGCCGACCTGTTCGAGACGTATGCGGTCACGATCATCGCCGCGATGCTGGTGGCCGGTCTCTCGTTCGCCACCTACGGCAATACCGGCGTGCTGTATCCGCTGGTGCTTGGCGCGGTGTCGATCCCGGCGTCGATCGTGGGCACGTTCTTCGTGAGCGTGAAGCCGGGCGGCAAAATCATGAATGCGCTGTACCGCGGGCTCATCGTGTCGGGTGTGTTGGCGGCGATCGCGTTCTTCTTCGTGACGCGTACCATGTTCCCCGGTGAGCTGGGCACGAACCTGTTCAGCTGCGCGATGATCGGCCTCGCCCTCACGGCGGCGCTGGTGGTGATCACCGAGTACTACACCGCCACCGAGTACGGCCCGGTGCGACAGATCGCGAAGGCGTCGGAAACGGGACACGGCACGAATGTCATTGCCGGTCTGGCGGTGTCGATGAAGTCGACGGCCGCGCCGGTGCTGGTGGTCGCGGCCGCGATCTACTTCTGCTACGATCTGGCCGGTTTGTACGGCATCGCCATCGCGGCCACGTCGATGCTGTCGATGGCGGGCATGATCGTCGCGCTCGACGCATATGGTCCGATCACTGACAACGCCGGTGGCATCGCCGAGATGAGCCATCTCGGTCCGGAGATTCGCAAGATCACCGACGCGCTGGATGCGGTGGGTAACACCACGAAGGCCGTCACCAAGGGCTACGCGATCGGGTCGGCCGGCCTCGCCGCGCTGGTGCTGTTCGCCGATTACTCGAGCAAGCTGGGCGTGCATCTCGGTAGCCCGGTCAACTTCTCGATTGACGATCCGAAGGTCGTGATTGGCTTGCTCATTGGCGGCATGATTCCGTACCTCTTCGGCGCCATGGCCATGCAGGCCGTGGGTCGCGCGGCTGGTGCGGTGGTGCAGGAAGTGCGGCGTCAGTTCAAAGAACTGCCCGGCATCATGAAGGGCACGCAGAAGCCGCAGTATGACAAGGCGGTGGACCTGCTCACGAAGGCCGCCATTCGCGAGATGATTCTCCCGTCGATGCTGCCGCTCGTGATCCCGCCCATTGTCGGTTTCCTGCTCGGTGGCGCGGCGCTGGGTGGACTGCTCATGGGTACGATCGTGACGGGCTTGTTCGTGGCCATCTCGATGTGCACCGGCGGTGGCGCGTGGGACAACGCCAAGAAGTACATCGAAGAAGGCCACCACGGCGGCAAGGGCAGCGAAGCCCACAAGGCCTCGGTGACCGGTGACACCGTGGGCGATCCGTACAAGGATACCGCCGGCCCGGCGATCAACCCGCTCATCAAGATCATCAACATCGTGGCGCTTTTGCTGGTGCCGCTGCTGGCGAAGGCGTGAGCCGGTAGGCGCGCTCGCTGCTTGAACGGCGCAATGACCGCGCGGACCTTCACGGGTTCGCGCGGTTTGTGTCTCCGTTCCAGGCCGCGTCCCGCGGCAGCAACAGCATCTCGCGCGGAAGGCTCACGGCCCCGAAATCCCGCAGGTCAACCGTGACGATGGCGCGAGCGGAGAGGCGCTCGGCCACCGCGATGACCGACGCATCGACAAGACCGAGTGTCAGCGCGCTGTATTGCGTGCAGAGCGCATGGGCGCGCGACACATCGGCGTCGACGCCCCACTCCACGCGGAATGCGCCTACGGCGAGATCTCGGCGAAACGCGCTCGCCGCGTCGGCGCCCACATGACGCGCCAGCAGGTGGTCGACTTCCGGCAGGATCGCCCACGGCAGCACCCACGCGCGCGGGTCCGCGTCGTAGATCGCACGGATGGCGCGGTGGTGCGTATCGTCCGCGTCCACCAGCGCGATGATGCCGCCGGTATCGACGATGACGGTCATCGACCGAAGTCGTCGCCCAGCAACTCCTCGCTGCGTGTACTCACATCGCCGCGCCCGGAGTGGCCGACGCCGATGGACGCCGGCGCGTTGACCGGGGCTCGATGACGCACGTACTCGGCGACTGCCTCACGCACGAGCTCGGCCGCGGATCCGCCCTGAGCCCGCGCGAGCGCCTTGAGTCGTCGGTAGTCGTCGGCGTCGAGATAGACGGTAGTTTTGGTGGCTTCATGCATATGGTAACCATATGTGGTAGATTTCGACGCGTCAATCCGTATTGCAAGCCGGTCACGAACGGCGGCGGTTCACTTCCTCGGGTCGACGTTGGTGCACTCCGCGACAGTGCGGCGAACCTCAGGCGGTCCCGTTCGCCGGCCATTCAATTCACCGCACGATCACCCGAATGGCCACGATTCCCCGCAGGGTATCACAGTATCGCCAACGCGGATCTGTACCACGCAAACAACCGCTCCGTGCCGATGCGTCGTAGGCGATACGGACGGGAACGAGGCCCCGCGTTCTGGCGCGAT
>CAIUOO010000522.1 GCA_903900795.1 uncultured Gemmatimonadota bacterium
CTAGGGTCAACGCGCCGCACGCCCAATGGCCGTGAACGACTCCCCGCCTCCAACCGCGCCCACAGCTCCGCACTCTCGACGGGGGACAACCCACGATGCTCCGTCTGTACCATCGATATCTTTCCGGTCAGTGAGAACGATCAGCACCGTTGCGCTCACCGGTTGAACCCACCGCGGTGTACTTCGCGAAAGAGTCGCGTTGAGGTGCGCCGTGATCGCTCGTCACGAGGACGAGTTCCTTGGGCGACTCATGTGCCGCGTGTTGGCGGTGTCCGTGTCCGGGTACGACGCGTATCGTCGGCGACCGGAGAGCTGGCGGGCGGTGATCGACGACGTGTTGCTGGCGCATGTGCGGATCCCATCGCGCCGGATCGCGGGCGTCCATACGCGTCGGCCGCGCATCGGGCTGCACTGGCGGCGCACAGCATGCTGGCGCGCATGAGCGGGAAGGGCGACTTTCATGACAATGCTGGGTAATTCCATTTGCCATCTTGTTCGGCGACCGCTTCACTCGCCCCGCTTGAGATCGCGCTTCAGACACACAAATCCTGACACATCCCGATCGGTTTTTTGCACATGAAACACCTTCTCTCTGTTTTAATCCCTACTCATAATCGGGATAAATACCTCGGTCGTCTCCTTTCAGAACTGAGCCGGCAAATCAACGAGTCTGGCGCTTCTGAAACGGTTGAAGTCGTCATTGCCGACAATGCTAGTTCTGATAACACTCAATCTGTTATCAATGCTTATCTGCCCGGCAATAAAAATTTCTCGTGCATCCGGCATGCTAGTAATTTAGGTGTCGATTGCAACTTGATATCGCTGCTTGAGCGTGCGTCAGGAAAATTTCTCTGGTTTATCGGCGACGACGATCTTCCTGTGGCGGGCTTACTCAAGCACGTTACGCATCAGCTTCATCTGATGTCGCCGTCTCTTCTGTATTTGCCCTCCGTGTGGGCGCTTGATATATCAACTATTGTTTTGGACCAATCGAAAGAACTCGTATTCGTCCAAAACGGTTCTCTGCAAACCGCCCAAGATCTACACATCTGGACAACTTTCATTAGCTCTTGGATTCTGAATGCTGATCAAGCCTTTTCGTCTCCTTCAGTTTTGTCACAGATAGTTTCATTGAAAGGCACTAATCTCCCGCAGTTGGGTTGGCTTCTTCCGCTGCTGGTTCAATCGCAATCACAAATTCTAGTAGCCAACCGCCCCTGCATACTTGCGACCAGTGGTAATTCAGGGGGGTACTCTGTGCTGCGTACATTCATGATTAACTATCCGAGAATCGTAAACAGCTACACGAAGAATACACCACGTGTTCGCTCTGCTTTAGTTGCGAACTCTTTAAAGTCTCATTTGCCTGGCTTAATTGTTACTCTTCGCCAAGGCCGAGGCTTTAGGGATGCCGGGGATAGTGCAGGGATCTTTTTCGAAAGCCTTAGGCTCTTGTGGTCGTATCCATACTTCTGGATTTTTTGTGCTCCGGCATTCTTCGTTCCTCTTGGCCTCGTAAGGGTCTTGGCTTTTGTTGTCAAAAAGTTTAAGACCCTGACGTGACCCCAAACTCTGCTCAAACCATTCTGTCAGTCGTTGGGTTGGGCGTGTAATGTCAATTTCTGCTGGTGTCTCTTGGCAAACTCACGGGGGACATCCCGTGAGGCCGTTGTGCGGCCGAACGGCGTGGTAGTCGAGACGAAATGCTACAGTGGGTACGTTGGGCATCCGGCAGGCTGACGAACCAGCTCTCGTTGAGGCATTCGTCCCGAAGCCTGCCGTTGAATCGTTCGATGAAGCAGTTCTGTACCGGCTTCCCCGGCTCGATGCATCGCAACGTCACGCCGTGTTGGTGCGCCCACTGATCGAGGGCTGCGCCGCGACATGCCGGTTCGTTGTCACACACGATGACTCGGGGTCCCCGCGAGCATGCGCCACCTGGTCTGGCTCCCGCACAACCCGTGCGCCCGGCAACGAGCGGTCGACGGCGATGACCAGCAACAAAGGCTTTGAGGCTTGGGGCGAGATCCTCGGCGACGACGTTACGGGGGGCGCTGATCGACCGCGTCCTGCATCACGGTCACCTCGTCAACATCTGCGGCAGCAGCTATCGCGTCCGATATCATCGCGAGCTCGCCCCAACGGCCGAGCCGACCGCCGCCGCGACGACCCCGAAGCGCGGCGCCCGTCGCCAGGAGGCCTGACCGCCACCGTCGAAACCGTCCCTCTCGTCAACGTCACACCGAGATCCCAACATTCTGAGCAGCTTCTCGGCGGGGAATCCGGCGGTCGCTCGAAAACATTGATGCTGTGCGGCCGCGGCAATTTGTGCTTGAGCCGATTTCGGGTTACTTCGAGGTGGCGTAACGTCAGTGCAGAGATTCTCGCTTTGCCAGCGGATGGAACTTTGGCCCCGAAGATCAGGACGCCCAGCGTGTTGGTTGGATGGTTAACCGAATGGCCTCGCGTTGGGCCGAAGGCGCTTTGTGGGAGCTAACGCAACAACATCAACTGCACGACGCGACGCAGTTGCGCCTCGACCCATCCATTGCAAGGCATGTCGTCGCCTGGAAGCCGGGTTGCTCTCTCCAGGATGCACTCAAGCTCACCGTCTCATGGCATCGTGACTGGATGGACGGCAAGGACATGCAGGCCGTGTGTATCCAACAGATCTCTCAGTATTCCGCTTTACCAGCTCAAGCCCAATCATGTCAGACAACGCGCGGGAACCGGTCGCAACCACTCGTTCGCCTGAGCAAATCCGGCGCGCAATCTCCGATCTTGTTCGTGAATACGCCGCCGGCGTGTTTAACGAAACTCCATTCGAGCCGGGAATCACCCCAGTACCTGTGTCCGGCAAAGTGCTTGGCGCATCTGAGCTTGAGCACATGGTCGAGGCTTCTCTCGATGGGTGGCTGACGACGGGGCGTTTCAACACCCTGTTTGAGCGCCGACTGGCCCAATTTGTCGGTGTGCGGCATGCGTTGACGGTAAACTCCGGGTCGTCTGCCAACCTGGTCGCATTCGCGACGCTCACCAGCCCGAAGCTAGGCGACAGAGCAATCCAGCCAGGTGATGAAGTGATCGGCGTCGCGGCCGGCTTTCCGACCACGGTGAATCCAATCTTCCAGTGCGGGGCAGTGCCGGTATTCGTCGATGTCGATCTGGTGACGCACAACATCGATCCGCAGCGAATCGAAGCGGCGATCACATCGAGAACCAAGGCGATCATGCTGGCGCACTGCCTCGGCAATCCCTTCAATCTCGACGTTGTCACGGATCTTTGCCAGCGACACAACCTTTGGCTTGTCGAGGATTGCTGCGACGCACTCGGCGCCACCTACGACGGCAAGATGGTGGGGACCTTCGGTGATCTTGCCACCCTCAGCTTCTATCCCGCGCATCACATCACGATGGGCGAAGGAGGCGCGGTGCTCACCAACAGTCCGCGCCTCAAGCGGATCGCCGAATCGATTCGCGATTGGGGACGCGACTGCTACTGTTCCCCCGGAGTTGACAACACGTGTGGTAAGCGCTTTTGCTGGACGCAGGAGCAGCTTGGTGGAGCGCTGCCCGATGGGTATGATCACAAGTACACGTATAGTCACCTCGGCTACAACATGAAGATCACCGACATGCAGGCAGCGTGTGCTCTGGCGCAGCTCGATCGGCTGGAGGGGTTCATCGCACGTCGGCGCGAGAACTTTGCGTTCCTTCATCAGCGGCTGCAGCGTTGCACGCCGTTTCTCCACTTGCCGGAAGCCACAATGAAGGCGAACCCCTCATGGTTCGGCTTCCCGGTCACGCTGCGCGCGGAGGCTGCCGTGGATCGGAACGCGCTGCTCACGTACCTCGAGTCGCGCAAGATCGGAACCCGGCTCCTGTTCGCGGGGAACATCACCAAGCAGCCCTACATGGCTGGTCGCAATTTTCGCATCAGCGGTGACCTCACGAACACCGATATCGTCATGAACCGTACGTTTTGGCTTGGAGTGTACCCGGGATTGGGCGTCGAACAGCTGTCCTTCGTGACCGACTCGTTGTTTGCATTCTTCGGCGTCACGGCCTGATGAAATCATCCCCGAACCCTCTCGCGTTCAGGGATGATCCCCTGTCTTGCCACGATTGGTCTCCCACGCCGTCCATACTTGCGCACGCCGCCCGTCGTCGCGCTGCGCGCGCGCCGGATGGGATCGGTCGGCCGGGTGCGGTACTCGTAGTCGGCTGACGGTGCGATCCCCGCGACACGGCTGATCGGCTCGACAGTTTACAGGGCGCGCTGGTCATCGATGAACGCGTACATCAGCGCGTGAGGCGGTCGAGCTCCCGAAGGGGGCATCCCGCTGCCACGAAAAACGCGCTGGCCTGGCGGAGAATCTCATTCGTGCGCTGGAGCTCCCGATTCTCGCGCTCGAAGGGGACCGCTGGCCCGACCTTATCCGGCTTGGAAGGGTGGTCCAGGTGAAGGGGATCCAGGACCGGCTGGGACAGGCGCTCTTCCCCATTCCCATCCGCGACGTGCGCGTCTCACCGCAGTTGACGCAGAACCCGGGGTACTGACCGGCTCGCGGCACGGGCAACTACGCGTGGGGGGAGAGAATCGGCGGGCGCCGAGTCTCTCCCCCCACGTGCATCAGCCCGGTTCGGTGGCCGCGGCGCCGCCGCGTGGCGAGGGCGCCACTACTGCCGCGACAGCACGCGCCCCGGGCGCGCATCCGTGACCGCGGTGCCCGTCCACACCAGCGCGCCGTTCACCCACACGCGCTGAATTCCGGTGGACAGCGCGCGCGGCTGCGCAAAGGTGGCGCGGTCGATCACGGTGGCCGCGTCGAAGAGCACGAGATCGGCCTTCATCCCCGGCTTCACCGTGCCGCGGTCGCGCAGCCCCAATCGCGCCGCCGGCATACCCGACATTTTGTGAATGGCCTCGGGGAGGGTCATCCACTGCTGTTCACGCACCAACTGCCCCAGCACGCGCGGAAAGGTGCCGGCGCCGCGCGGGTGGTTGTTCGAAATGCCGCCGTCGCTGGCCACCATGACCCACGGTTGCCGGTAGAATGTGCGCAGGTCTGCCTCGGTCATCGCGTGGCCAATCATCCCCGATTCCTTGTCGCCCTGGAAGCGGATATAGGCCTCGATGTCGCTCACGCCCAGCAGGCGCGCCGCCTCGTCGAGCCGCTTCCCTACGAACTCGGGATGCGCGCCCCAGCGGGTGATCTGCACGTTCTTCGCGCCGCCGATATCATCCAGCCCGCGCCGCACGCTGGCCGAGTCGGTGTATCGCTTGTTGGGAATGAGCACGCGCGGCGTGGACTGCCACGCGAGGTACGGATAGGCATCGGCGGTGACATCCACGCCGCGCTGCCGGGCCGCTTCCACCATGGCCACCGCTTGATTGGCCTGCCCCCACACGCCCACGGTGCCCAGTTTGATGTGCGTGATCTGCACGGGCACTTTGCCCTGCTCGCCAATGGTGAGAGCCTCACGAATGGCGTCCATGGCCAGATCGGCCTCGTCGCGGATATGCGAGATGTAAATGCCGCCTCTGGCACCCGCGGCGCGCGCCATGGTGACCACTTCGTCGGTGGCCGAGTAGCTCCCCACTTCGTACTCCAGCCCCGAGCTGAGGCCAAACGCGCCCTCGTTCATCGCCTGCGTGACCAGCGCGGCCATCCGGGCCACCTCGTCGGGGGTGGCCTGACGCTTGAAGTCGTAGCCAATGACCTCGCGGCGGATGGTGGCGTGCCCCGCGAACGTCACCACGTTCACAGTGGGAGGCTGGGCGCGCAGGCGCTGCAGGTAGTCGCTCACGGGCCACGGTGAGCTGCCGTCCGGCCCTACCGCCATGGTAGTAATGCCCTGCGAGACCTGCGAGACCGCGGCGGGTTCGACCTCCACCCCCGACGAGGAGTGATTGTGGGTGTCAATGAAGCCGGGGGCGAGCACCATACCGGTGCCATCAATGACCGGCTCGCCCGGGCGCGGAGTGATGGCGCCCACGGCCGCAATGGAGTCTCCCTGCACCCGCACGCTGGCGGCGCGCAATGGGGCGCCGGTGCCGTCGGCAATGCGCGCCCCGACAATGACGAAGGAGGCGGGCTGGCGCCGGGGAGGTGCCGGAGGCTGGCGTTTGGGCTGGCCGACCATGCCGGCGGGAGCCAGCGTCAGTAGCAGGGCGGCGCCGAAGGTCGCGCCGCGGGAGGCAAGCAAAGTCCGCAGAGGATAGGTCATGAAATTGGGAGAGAGCGTTCGCCCTACCATACGGTTCATCGCCCCCGTGCACCACTCCCTCGCGCATGGTGCCACAACGCATTCAGACGTCGCCGGCACCATGCTCCGCCGGAGAGTGGGTGCTGTGTCTTACCACCAATCAGTCGGCCGCCCGCGCACAACGACCGAGGACACGGAGGCAAGCCGCGCCCCCGTGTCCTCGGTCGTTCAGCCCAAGCCGAGATAGCCTACGGGTTCCGGTCGATACACACACCCGCGCCTGCGTTCGGGTTGTTCGTTTCGGCCAACGGCAGCGGCAACGTCACGTCCGTGCCGTAGTTGCCACCCTTGTGCCACGCGCCCGTCGGGAACACCGTGGTCGCCGTACGGGCATACTGACGGATCAGACGACGCAGGTCGCCCGTGCGTGTGCCACGGCCGAACAGCGTGAACGCCCGTTCGCGAAACAGCTGATTCACCCGCGTTGCTTCGGTACCAGCGTCGGTTAGCGGCGTCAGCCCGGTGAACGTCGCGCGTAGCGCGTTCAACGTGGTCAGCGACCCACCGGTGTTGCCGGCGCGCAGCTGCGCCTCGGCTTCGATCAGGCGGGCTTCCTGACCCGACACAATCGCCACCGACGACTCACGCACCGGCCACAGCCGCTGCACGTAGTACGGCGTGCTCAGGTCGTCGCGGCTGGCCTTCGTCACGCCGATCGTTCTGCAGACCGCGTCGTTGCCCGCGCACACCGGTACGCGCGGGTCGTTCGCCGTGGCGAAGTTCATCCCGTTCACGCCTTCGGTCGTGCTCACGCTGTACCGGCCGGCCAGGTTGTTGAAATTCCAGAACTGGTTGCTGGTCGTCGTGAGCGCGTGGTACGTGAGATACTGGAAG
>CAIUOO010000523.1 GCA_903900795.1 uncultured Gemmatimonadota bacterium
CCAAACCCGACAGGTACTGGCGCGCGGCCTTCCCGCATCTCAAGCTCCTCTTCGGCGATCGACTCGTAGCAACGTCGTGATCCGATGCTCACGACTCATACACAGAATTCCTGACAGGCCCGGTTCCCAAGGCCGGCGCGCGCAGTCGCCCCAACATATCCCCGCCCCCGCGCACGCAGTCAGGAAATTCTCGGTACTGAGCACTGCAGCTGCTCAATTCTGACCACTATACCCAGTCCGACGCCTGTCGCCAGAACACTGAGTACTGGGCTGTTAGCCGTGTCAGCTCGAAAAAACAGCTTTCAGCCGCTCCACCGCCCACGCCAGATCGTCCCGGCTCACCACCAGCGGCGGCGACAGGCGAATTACGGTGTCGTGCGTTTCCTTGCACAGCATGCCGTGCGCTTTCAGCGACTCGCAGTACGGCCGCGCCTTCTCGTGCAGTTCGATCGCGATCATCAACCCGCGTCCGCGCACGGCCTTGATGGCGGGATGACGCAGCGCGCGCACTTGCTCCAGGAACCACGCCCCGTGCTCGGCCGATCGTTTCACCAGATGCTCGTCTTGCAACACGCGTAGCGCGGTGCGCGCGACCGCGCAGCCAAGCGGGTTGCCGCCGAAGGTACTGCCGTGCGAGCCGGGGCCGAACACGCCAAGCACCTCGCGTCGTGAGACCACCGCCGACACTGGATAGAACCCGCCCGACAGCGCCTTGCCCAACACGTACATGTCGGGCGTCACGCCGTCGTGATCGCAGGCGAACATGGTACCGGTGCGACCGAGCGCCGTCTGGATTTCGTCGGCGATGAGCAGCACGCGCTGCTCGGTGCACAGTGCCGAAAGTGCGGCCAGAAATCCGTCGGGTGGCATGAGCACACCGGCCTCACACTGAATCGGCTCGATCAGCACGGCACACGTGTTCGCCGTCATTGCCGCACGCACGGCCTCGATATCGCCGAACGGTACCAGCACGAAGCCTGGTGCGAACGGGCCGAAGTCCGCCTTGTACGCCGGCTCCGACGAGAACCCCACGATCGTGGTGGTGCGTCCGTGGAAGTTGTTCTCGAAGGCGATGATCGTGGCCTGACCGTCAGGGATGCCTTTGGTGCGGTAGCCCCAGCGCCGCGCGGCCTTGATGGCCGTTTCCACCGCTTCGGTACCGGTGTTCATGGGCAGCACCATCTCCATGCCGCACAGCGCCGCGAGTTCTTCGCAGAACGGGCCCAGCTGATCGTTGCGGAAGGCGCGCGACGTGAGCGTGACGCGCGACGCCTGTTGCAGCAGCGTGGCCAGAATGCGCGGATGGCAGTGACCCTGGTTCACCGCCGAGTAGGAGCTGAGGCAGTCGAGGTATCGCTTGCCTTCCACGTCGGTCACCCACGCGCCTTCGGCATGATCGATCACCAGGTCGAGCGGGTGATAATTGTGCGCGCCCCAGGCGTCTTCGCGGGCGATCAGTTCGTCGGTGGCGGTCATCGTGGTCGACGTCATCGTGTACTCCGCACTTAAAGAATCCGACGGCCGAAGGCGCTCGCGATCAACTCGGCGCACAGCTCGGCGGTGTGGTTCTGTCGGTCAAGAATCGGGTTGATTTCCACCAGGTCCATGGCCACCATCGCGCCGGAGTCGTGCACGATCTCCATGGCGAGGTGCGCTTCACGCAGCGTGGCACCACCGCGCACCGGTGTGCCCACGCCAGGCGCATCA
>CAIUOO010000524.1 GCA_903900795.1 uncultured Gemmatimonadota bacterium
GAAATCCTTGCGGACATCGTACGCCACGCCCGATGCGCGAAGCATCGGACCGGACAGACCGGCGTTGACCGCTTCCTGCGCGCTCATCGCGCCCAGGCCAACCGTTCGCCCGGCCCAGATGGCGTTGGTCTCGAGCATGCGCACTGACTCTTCCAGCGTTTTCGGGAAGCCGCGGAGAAACGCGCGCAATCCGTCGAGCCAGCCATCGGGGATGTCGGCCGCCATACCACCGACGCGCGTCGCGGTGGTCGTGAGGCGCGCGCCCACCCACCCTTCGAGCAGGTTGTACACGTTTTCGCGTTCCTGATACAGCCACAGGAACGGCGTGAACGCCCCGAGATCAACCGAGGTCGTGCCGAGCCACACTAAGTGCGAAATGAGGCGCGAGAGTTCCATGAGAATCACGCGCAGCACTTTGCAGCGTTCGGTCATGCCTACACCGAAGAGTCGCTCGGCACCCAGCACGAATGCGACGTTGTTTCCCGGCGAGTTGAGATAGTCCTCGCGATCGGTCCACGGGATGATCTGGTTGTATTGACGGTACTCGCCAATCTTCTCGAAACCACAGTGCAGATAGCCGATGTGCGGTATGCAACGCACCACCGTTTCACCATCGAGCTCGAGGACGAGACGCAGCACGCCGTGCGTCGCCGGGTGCTGCGGCCCGATGTTGATCAACATGTGGTCGGAACCCATCTCGGGCTCCGGTACCATCACCGGCGTGTCGAGTGCAACCGCCTTGCCGCCCTGTACCACCAGCGGCGCGCGCAACGGCATGCCGTTCGCGTCGAGTCCACTGGTGCCGAGCGCGACTTCGATCGTGCGACGTGAGCTCATTCGCCCACCTCGTCGTTGACGTCCGTCACGTCGTTCACGTCATGCCGCTCGGCACGTTCGGCGAGACGGCGCTTCATGTCTTTGGGCAGCGAATCGAAGGCATCGGCGATCGACAACTCCTCCATCGAGTAGCGGGCTTCGGGATCGGCCGCCAGCGCCTGCTTCAACTGTTCGGCGCGACTGAACCGGCCACGCAACGGAAAGTCTTTGCGGAGCGGATGGCCTTCCTTGTACGTCTCCCACATCAGCAGACGCCGCAAATCGGGATGCCCTTCAAAGCGAATGCCGAACATGTCGTAGCACTCGCGCTCGAGCCAATCCGCGCCGCTGTAGATGTCCATGATGGACGCCACGGACATCTGTGTGCGCTTCACGAGTTCGACCTTGAGTCGCAGGAAGCGGCGGTGGGCCAGCGCGCGCAGGTGCCACACGACTTCAATGGGCCGATCGGCGTCGCGGTACTCGACCGCCGTGACGTCGACCAGATAGTCATAGCGCTCACTTGGCTCATCGTGCAGCCAGCGCACGATGCCATGCAGCGCGTCGTTCGTGACGAACACCGTGGTCTCGCCCCACGTGACCTCGGTCCGCACGATGGCCGCGCCGAAGCGCGCCACAAGTGCGGCGGCCGTCGGATTCACCGGGCCACCACGATGAGTGATGTTGGTCGGTGTGATGGGCGCGCCGTTGGAGTCCGACGCAATCGCGGCCTGTAGCGCCACGGACGGCGTGCTCTGCTCGGCCGCCGGAACGATCGGTGCGGTCACGGCGCCGACCGGGTCTGATGCACCGAGTTGCCGAACGGCTCCGAGAGTTCGTCGATGCGCGAGGGCGGAATGTAGAGCTGGCTCTCGGTATCGGGCACGATCTCC
>CAIUOO010000525.1 GCA_903900795.1 uncultured Gemmatimonadota bacterium
ACAGCACGGATGACACGGTAACAACACGGATAAGCAAACAACGCTGACAAACGCGAAGCCCAAACGGAGCAGATCCGTGTGGTCACCGTGTGGTTACCGTGTGGTTACCGTGCGATCGCCACCCGCCAGACCCACCACATCAGCAGCGGCTGCATTGGCAGCCGCAGCCAGAGCCCGGCGATGAACCCAGCCGACGCCTGTGCCGCCCGCGCCTGATTCAGCATGTGGATGTTGGCCGGCAGCACGGCAACGAGCAGCGCGATCAATCCCCATGCGGCAGCGACACGCGTAGCCGGGATGAGCAATCCGATCGCGCCCAGGATTTCGCAAACGCCACTGATGTACGTGGCCACTCGCGCGTTGGGCACCCACGGCGGCACGATGCGATCGAAGAACCCAGGCATCACGAAGTGCAGCACGCCGGCGGTGAAGAACAGCAACGCCGGACCGAGTACCGCCGTGGGAATCACGCGGTTATCGCGCAGGAGCGGCATACCAGAGCACCGCGAAGTAGTGGCAGACGCTGCCGCCCATCACGAACAGGTGCCATACCGGGTGCGTCCACGCGCGGCGACGGTCCACGTAGAAGATCACGCCACCGGTATAGCAGAGACCACCCGCCACCAGCAGCATCAAGCCGGCGTGCTCCATAGAGGCCATGAGCGGCTTGATCGCGATGATGATCACCCAGCCCATCGCCACATAGATCGCGGTGGACACCTTCGCCATCGCGCCGCTGCCGAACACCACTTTGAACAGCACACCGAGCGCCGCGAGCGTCCACACGATGCCGAACAGCGTCCAACCCCAGGTGCCACGCAGCACGCCGAGGGTGAACGGGGTGTAGGTGCCGGCAATGAGCAGATAGATCGCGGCGTGATCGACGACGCGCAGCTTCTGCTTGAGCGTGGGGTGCGGGATCGCGTGATACAGCGTACTCGCCGCATACAGGGCGATGAGGGTGGCGCCGAACACGCTGGCACCGATCACCGTCGCGCGCTCGCCACGATCGAGCGCGGCGAGAATCAGGATCGGCATCCCGATGAGACTGAGCACGAGACCAACGCAGTGCGTGACGGCGTTGGCCACCTCCTCGCGGAGGCTTGTGACGCGATCGATTGACATGATTGAAACCTAATCGAATCGGCCAGCGACACCGCGGGCTATTTCGCAACCGCCAGCGAACCCAGCAAACGTTCCACGAACCCGTTCACCGACGCATTCGTGTCGATCCAGCGCACCACCGCGACCACATCATTCACCGGGTCCACGTAGATGATGTTGTTCCCCGCTCCCACATGTACGAAGGCCTGCGGCGGTGCCGCCGGCACGTACTTGCGGTCGGTGTTCAGGAACCAGTTCATGTAGCCGTACGTCGGCTGCGCCGGCGTGGGCGTGAGCGCTTTGGTGACCCAGGCTTCGGAGAGCAGCTGCTTGCCGCCCCACACGCCGCGGCGCTGCGTGAGCAATCCGAAGCGCGCCATGTCCCACGCGTTGATCATCATGCCGCCGCCCCAATGGCCGCCGCCACTCACCGACTGCACCAACTTCCCGTCGAGCACGATCCACGAGTTGTCGTAGCCGTACCAGCGCCACGTGTTCGACGCGCCAATCGGCTCCATGATTTTGTCACGCAGAATGTCCGGCAGCGGCTGACGCCACACCTGCAACGCCGCCAACGCCAGCACATTCACGCGCGTGTCATTGTACTCGTAGGCCGAGCCCGGTTCCACGCGCGGACGCGTGGTCCACGTGTTCACCTGCTGTGCCGGACGGTCGGCCCACTCGGGCTTGCCCCACAACGTGCCTTCCCAGTCGCTCACCTGCCGCAGCAGATGATCCCAGGTGAGCCGCTTGTTATGGGGACTGTCGAACGGACGCAGCCACTTCGCATCGCCCGGCCAGTCGGCGCCGAGTCCGGTGGCGTTCGGATACGCGCGCAAGATTGGCGGCATCACCTGTGACACCGTGTCATCGACGCTGCGAATGCGACCTGCATCGACGGCCAGCCCCACCACCGTACTCAGAAAGCTCTTGGTCACGCTGTTCACGATTTCAACCGCGGTGGGATCACCCCACGTGGCCACCACGTAGCCCTTGCGCAGAATCACACCCGTGGCGCCACCACGCGGCGCCAGCGGTCCGATCGCGGCCCCGAAGGGCTCGCGACCAAACGTCTGGTAGTGATTGAGCTCGAGATCACGCGGCGTCTTGCTCTCCTTCTCAATGGCGTAGGCGATGGCGTCGGCCAACTTCACCGAATCCATCCCCATCGCGGAGGGCGCGCGACGTTCCCAGGAGCCCGCCGGCGGCACATACGGCGCCGCCAGCGTCTTCTTCTGCGCGAAAGCCGGCGGCGCCAGCCCCACCACCAGCGCCGTCACACTCACCACCCGAAACCCAAAACTCAAAACTGTAGTCATGCAATCGGCCCCTTCTTCTTCGCGCCACCGATCACACCCGGCACGTTGTTCTTCTGTAGGAGCGCATTGAACGCGTTCACGTCC
Source organism: uncultured Gemmatimonadota bacterium (assembly GCA_903900795.1). Lineage (GTDB taxonomy): Bacteria > Gemmatimonadota > Gemmatimonadetes > Gemmatimonadales > Gemmatimonadaceae > Gemmatimonas. Next base: position 2,508 of record CAIUOO010000525.1, read on the forward strand.
ACCGTTTCCACCTGCTCCACCTCGGCCTTGAGCGTCTGCCACAACTTCTCGAGCTCCACCAACCGATCCTTCACCGGCTGTGTGAGTTCGCTATTGCCTTCCACCTGACCCAGCAAAAAGCCGTACTGGCCGTTGATGCCGTTGGCGTAGTTGATGATGTCCTGCCCATTGCCGGCCTTGGTGGTCATCTTCGGATCGAGCGCGCCCAGCTTGGTGGTGAGCGTACGGCCCGCCTTGGCGATCGTATCCGGCGCACTCGTTTCCTTGGCGCGCGTCACGAAGCCCTGCACCTGCGTTTTCAGATCGCGCACACGCAGGACGGCTTCGTGAATTTCATTGATGCGGTTCGACAGCAGGTTCGCCACCGAATCCCGCTCCGCCACCACACGCGCCGGCACGTCGAGACGCGGGTCCTGCTGCACCTCGAGCTTCTGCGTGAGCACCGTGGCGCCCATGGTCAGACGCACCGTGTACATGCCCGGCACCACGCGCGCGCCGCCATCGCCCGGTGCGCCGAACAGCAGCACGCCCGCCAACCGCGCCGGCGCCGCGCGACGCAGGTTCCAGTTGAACGCGTTGAGCCCCGGCTTCACCGTGAGCTTGTTCACCGAATCGCCCTTCGTGGCGAAGGAGCGCACGACGGTGTTCTTGGCGTCGAGGAACTCGAGCAGCAGCGTCGTAGCCGTATCCGGGGCCGCGGCCAAGCGGAAGTTGATCACCGCGCCGAAGGGCGGGTTCTTGCCGGCATTGCGCGGCGTGCCGAAGCCACCACCACCGGCCAGCACCGCGGCGCGCGGCGCATACAGATGCACCGCCGCCTTCTCGATCGCATCGGCGCGCTGACGCAACACCGAGAGATCGTCGAGAATCCAGAACGCACGCCCTTCGGTGGCGGCGATCAGATCGCCGTGCTTCACCTGCAGGTCCGTGACCGGCACCACCGGGAAGTTGCCGCGGAACGGCAGCCACTGCGCCCCGGCATCATACGACACATACACACCCGTTTCCGTACCGGCGTACAACAATCCCTTCCGCTCGGTGTCTTCACGCACCACGCGCACCGGCTCGCCGTCGCGCAGGCCGTTCACGATGCGCGTGAACGTGGCACCGTAATCCTTCGACACGAAAATGTGCGGCGTCGGGTCGCC
>CAIUOO010000526.1 GCA_903900795.1 uncultured Gemmatimonadota bacterium
ATCCAGCGCCGAATCACTTACTAATCAACAGATTTGATATCTCGCTGCAGCCCTGAAGAAGCCGCAGGTCAGTGATACCGTCCCGCACATCCATCGATCTCGAACTTCGATTGTCAAACAGCGATGCGTCTTCCCTTCTATGTGATCGCAACCGCTTGCGGCTGCGTCAGTTAGCTATTTCGTTTCGCCGCCTTCTCTGCGGCAGACCGTATTAATAAACCGCCGTACTGCTCTCGTCAAGGCGTCCGATGGAGCTTTTTTTACGAGTTCGAAGCGCGTTCGTGATGTGCACGAAGACCGCCCCGATCGCAGCCCGATCGGCCGCGGCGCAGCCGCGAAAGGACCGCGCCTGCCGCGCTTCGCACCGATCCCTGCTAGGCTATGCCTGAGGAAACGCGGCCCGCTGAAGCAACGACACACCAGCCATAGCCGGTGAACGAGAACCCCCACACCACCAATCGCACCGAAGTGCCACTCTCGAGACGGTGATATTCAACCGTCTCGGCGGGTCACGGATATAAACCCATCTGCGGCCGAGTGTCAACGACTATTCGACGAATACAGTGAGATCAGAGAGAAAGAGGCGGGCGATCATCGTGATCGCCCGCCTCTCCTTGATCGGCACCGCTCGCGGCCGGATGGTCAGCTTCCGCCACTTCCCCTCGGCTTCGCCGTCCGACCGGTGTCACCACCGCCAGTGCCGCTACCGCTCCCGGCGCTACCGCCGCCTGACCCGCTGGACCCTGACGATCCGCCAGTCCCGCTGCCGGATGAGCCGGTACCGCCGAAGGCGCTGGGAAGCGGCGGCGATGACGCGCCGGACTTTGCCCGCGTATATCCGCCACCACGCACCGCCCGTCCCGGATTGGAAGGGGTCGCCGGATCGGCGTCGCCCCGATTCACGATGATGACCGGGGTGTTGCCAGGATAGTACCCGTTACCGAAACCGTACGGACTGTAGAGCCCGCCGTAGCCGTACCGGAGACTGTAGGCATCAAACGGACTCATCCCGTACTGCCAGCCGAGCCCCCACGCGCCCATTCCGCCAGGTCCATAGCAAAAATCGTCCATCCCGCGGCACCCCCCACGCATTCTTGCGCTGGAAATGCCGCCACTCAGCATGTCACCAGCGCCCAGGCGGTCACGATCCGCACTCGGGGTGCGAACAGCGAACGTTTCAGGGTTAGAGATCGCGATCATCAAGTCGATCACCCGCGAGGGCATCCCCCCATCGGCCAGCCGCACGAGTTCCTTCCCGTTCACCGAAAACTGCTGGCGGGTCTCCGTGATCCACGCCTCCGTCAAGGCCGCTGGCGCACGCTTGGCCACCGCGAGGACGTCGCTGTTGAGCAGCGGCGCGCCAACGGCCAGACGCAGCGATAACGTAGACGGGGCGGCACTCGCACCGAGGCGCGCCCACTCGCCCAGCGAATCCACGACGTAGCGCAAGGTCATCACCGACGTCGCAGCATTCCCGCCCACGTCGAGGTGCTGAACCTGCATCCATTCCCCGCCCGCGGACATCGTCATCAGGCCAGTTTCCAGTCGCTTCGTTCCGCGACCGCACGAGAGCTCGGCCTGCATAAGCAGCCGTCGGTCGTCGGGCATCCACGTGGCGGTTTCCGTGCCAGCACAGCCATCGACCGATTTCGAAACGCGGGTCCCGGGCAGCGGAACGGCGGAGCGCGTCGCCACGTTCGCGCTGTCGAACACCACGAGGTCGACGCTGCCGGCGAAGGTGGTCGATGGCACCACACAGGCCATGGACGGCGGCTTCGGCGTCTGCCCAACGCCCATCCCAGTGGATTGCGCCGACGGCGTCCAGCAGCCCATCCACGGCTGGAAACGTGGGTCGACCTGCGGACCCGCGCTCGTCTGCGCCGAGACCGAGCCCGCGCTGAGCATCGCCGCGATCGCCGCGCTTCGCGCCATGAGTAGCGCACCGCCCCGGTTGGTCAAAGTCATGACGTCGTCCTCAGAAACGGAAGAGAAATCCGGCGGTGAAACCGACACCGGACAGATCGATCGGCGAGAAATCCCGAAAGTCGGAGCTGAGCGCACCACGTGCCCGCTCGTATCGTACCTCAGCATTGAGACCGACGTGCGGCGATAGCGAGTAGGTCGTGCCTACGGCACCGAACGCCATCGCGGAGACATCGGAGGACTTGAGCGACGTGCGAAATATATCGAACGTTTTGTAGTCGACGAACTCCCCATCCTGCTTGAACAGGTAGTACATCATGCCACCACCCGCGGCGACGTACGGAGATACGGTGCTCGGCACCCACGCCAACCGGCTGATGGTGCGGCCTTCGGGGCGAAGGTGCAGCTTGACACCGGCGGTGATCGGAATGCGCCGGAAGGTGGTGCGCTGTTCAATCGGCAAGTCATCGGTGCCAATGAAGCCGCGATCTTCAGAGCGGATCACCCGCGTCGCGATGCCGGAGCCGAGGAGCAGGTCCACGCGTGAACGCAGGCGGAACGCGAGATCGCCGGCGACCGTAAGCCCGCTGAAGTCACCGGGAGCGACGGTCAGCCTCTCGGTGACGAACGCGAACACGTCGCTGGATGCACTCGCCCGGGCATAACCGCCGCGGAGCGCGAACGTCGCATGCGGCGGCGAGAACAAATAGCCGTCACCGCCGGTGGACTGCGCCGGCAGCGGCAGTGTGGGAGCGAGCACGGCCAGTAGGCCGCAAACAAACCGCAGACGCATGGGAGGCGATCTCGGAAGGAGGATAGGCGTAATATACCCGCCGATCTCGGCTCCGGTTCCACCGGCCCCCAGCCGAGCCACGAGCCCAATCGGACGCCCCGGGCAAACCCGACGCGACCCTCTCTTTCCTTCTCCGCTCTGTCGCGCCGGGTCGGGCCCGCTCGTGGGTTGCCCCATGATGCAGGACCATCGTCAGCCGCCTGTCAGCGGCTGCGTTACGACGATCCAACCCGGCGCCTAGGGCCTAGAGATTTACCCCGTGGCACTTCTTGAATTTCTTCCCCGATCCACACGGACAGGCGTTGTTCCGAGGTGTTGATTCCCAGCCCAGTGGCAACGCGCCGCCGCCCGCCTCGAGAGACCGCACCGGTCCTGCGCCGACCACCGCGGGTGTGCCACGCATGATCGGTCGGGCCTCCGCGGCGCCGGCCTGATCCGCTTCCTCCCCATCACCGTCGAGCTCCCCGTCAATGGCTTCGACGAGTTCGAGCTCATGGTCTGCGATGTCCTCGAGGATCCCGAGGGCGTTGTAGCGCTTGGTGGGACGGGTGTCTGGTCGCGCGAAATCGTCCGCCGGCGGCAACGATTCGAAGCTCTCCGTCGGCGCCGGCTCGAAGACCAACTGCGCCTTGAGGAAGCGTTCAGTGAAGGTGTTCGCGAGGTCGTGCATCAGGTCTTCGAACATCGTGTACGCGTCCTGCTTGTACTCGACGAGCGGGTCCTTCTGGCCCCACGACCGATAGTGAATCGACGCGCGCAGCTGATCGAGATCGTAGAGGTGATCCTTCCACTTCTCGTCGATCACGTTGAGCGTGACGAGCGACAGCAATCGATCGGCGAAGCCCTGTCCACTCTCGTCGGTAACCGCGTTCAAGCTGTCGAGCTTCTGATCGAACGCCGCACGCCCCGCCTCGAGGGCAATTGTCTGCGCCTCCTCAACCGACGCGGGACGCGCGCCCTCGGCAAAGGCCGGGACCTGAAGCATGTAGTGCATCAGCAGATCCTGCTGCACGTACTCGAAATCCCAGTCTTCCTGCTTGTCGAATGTCGCCAGCGCCTGCTCCACCCGGCGCTGCACGCCACGATCGATCATCTTGAGCGCTTCGCCCTTGAGCTCCTCGCCCCCTTCGAGTGCGAACGCGCGCAACGAGTAAATCACCTCGCGCTGCTGGTTCATCACATCGTCATACTCGAGCAGCCGCTTACGCGATTGGAAGTTCTGGAGCTCGACCCTCTTTTGGGCCTGCTCGATGGAGCGCGTGATGAGCGGGTGCGTGAGCACCTCGCCGTCCTGGGCGCCCATGCGATCCATGAGCTTGGCGATCCGATCGGACCCGAAGAGACGCATGAGATCATCTTCGAGCGACAGGAAGAACTGCGACGCACCTGGATCACCCTGACGTCCGGACCGACCGCGCAGCTGACGATCGATACGACGTGATTCGTGGCGCTCTGAGCCGATGATGTGGAGACCGCCGATTTCGGAGATTTCGATCTCTTTGCCGTCAGGATCGGTGACCTTTGACGGCTTGGCATCGGTGATACCGGCGCCGAGTTTGATGTCGGTGCCGCGGCCGGCCATGTTCGTCGCGATCGTAATGGCGCCGGGCTGACCCGCGCCGGCGACAATCTCGGCTTCACGCTGGTGGTACTTGGCGTTGAGCACGTTGTGCTTGAGGCCCGCGCGCGCGAAGAGCCGCGCCAGTGTTTCCGATGCTTCGACGCTGGCCGTCCCGACAAGCACGGGATAGCCAAGTTCGTGCAGGCGCTTCGTTTCGTCGACGATCGCGTTGTACTTCTCGCGACGCGTCTTGAACACGTAGTCCTGTCGATCATCACGTGCGATCGGCCGGTTGGTCGGAATGACCGATACCGAGAGGCCGTAGATCTCGTGGAATTCATTCTCTTCCGTCTCGGCCGTGCCGGTCATACCCGCCAACTTTTCGTACATGCGGAAGTAGTTCTGAATCGTGATCGTGGCGAGCGTCTGCGTCTCGCCCTTGACCTGCACGCGTTCCTTGGCCTCGACGGCCTGGTGCAACCCTTCGCTCCAGCGACGCCCCGGCATGGTACGGCCGGTGAATTCGTCGACGATCAGCACCTGCCCTTCCTGCACGACGTAGTTCACGTCGCGCTCATACAACGCGTGCGCGCGCAGCAGCTGGTGAATGATGTTCAACCGCTCGCTCTTGAGCGCATACTCGCGTTCAATCGCATTGCGCTGTTCGAGCCGCTCGGTTGCCGAGATGTCATGCTCACGATCGAGCTTGCCGATCATGAGTGAGATATCGGGCAGCACGAACTGATCGTGCGCCTCCGGCGACAGGTAGTCGAGCCCCTGCTCCGTGAGGTGCACGGTGTGCCCCTTCTCGTCGAGTACGTACAGCAGATCGTCTTCGATCTCGCGGTACGTCCGCTTACTCATCGGCAGCTTCTTGTCCGAGATGATATCCAGCTCCATGCGTTGCACGAGCTGCTTGACACCGGACTCCTGGAGCGCCTTCACGAGCCGCTTGTTCTTCGGTCCGCCGAGCTGAGCTTTGTAGAGCTTGAGGGCTGCGTCCTGTTCGTCCTTCGTCTCGAGCGCGCGTTCGCCTTCGCCGACGAGGGTGTTCACCAATTCGGATTGGCGACGCACGAGCCGTTCGACGGCGGTATTGAATTCCGCATAGCGGCCGTCGCTCTCATTGCCGACCGGGCCGGAAATAATGAGCGGCGTGCGCGCTTCATCGATGAGGATCGAGTCTACTTCGTCGATGATCGCGAAGATGTGCGTGCGCTGCACCCGCTGCTCGAGCGACACCACCATGTTGTCGCGCAGGTAATCGAAACCGAACTCGTTGTTGGTGCCATAGGCGATATCGCAGCCGTACACGGCACGACGCTCGAACGTGCCAGGTTCCGTATCGTCGAGACAGCCGACGGTGAGTCCCAACCACCGGTACAGGTGTCCCATCCACTGCGAGTCGCGACGGGCGAGGTAGTTGTTCACCGTCACGAGGTGCGCACCGCGGCCGGGCAACGCGTTGAGGTACATCGGCAGGGTCGCGACGAGCGTCTTGCCCTCACCCGTCGCCATTTCCGCGATGCGGCCAAGGTGCAGCTGAATACCACCAATCAGCTGCACGTCGTACGGCACCATATCCCACGTGAGCTCGTTGCCTGTCACGGTGACGGTGGATCCCTTGAGTCGGCGGCACGCCTCGCGCACCGTCGCGAAGGCCTCCGGCAGCAGCTCGTCGAGCACCTCGGCGATCGCCGTCCGCAACTCCCCTTCCACACCGCCACGACCGTCCGCGCCCTGCAGTTCGAGGTCGATACGCTCGCGCTCCGCC
>CAIUOO010000527.1 GCA_903900795.1 uncultured Gemmatimonadota bacterium
CATCGCGGCGTCGGAGCCGCGCGATGGGCGCCCACTTGCTCCGCCACTCGTGGCACCGCTCACGGCAGCCCGACGCGCGCGCGCGGTGCCCACATGTGACTCCACGAGGTCGGCGATGCGTTCGTCGGTGCGATGTCCCGTGCAGACATCGCACGAGCCGCCGCACGGCCCGATGACTTCGTCAAAGTGCGCCACCAGAGCCTGATGCCGGCAGCGTGACCGCTCCACGAGATCGAACAGCGCCACCGTGGCGAGCCGCGTGCGTTCGCGCACACTGTCGTCATCGAGATTGTCGAGGAAGCGCTCATGCAGCTTCACGTCGGCCCACGAGTAGAACATGACGCAATCACTCGGCACGCCGTCGCGACCGGCGCGACCGATTTCCTGATACCACGACTCGATGTCTTTGGGCATATCGCGGTGAATCACGAAGCGCACGTTGGACTTGTCGATGCCCATGCCGAACGCCACCGTGGCCACGATCACGTCGATGTCGTCGCGCTGAAACGCTTCCTGATTACGCGCCCGCACGTCGGGCTCGAGGCCGGCGTGATACGGCAGCGCACGGACACCCTGGGCCGACAGAAATTCGGCTGTCTGATCCACGCCTTTTCGGCTCTGGCAATACACGATGCCACTCTCCCCGTCGTGCGCGCGGATGAGCGCCAGAATCTCGCCGCGCGTGTTGCCGCCCTGCCCTTTCTTGCGCGTCGCGATTTGTAGATTGGGGCGGAAGAACGACCCCTTGAAGCCCGCCGGCTTGCGCATGCCGAGCTGCCGCAGGATGTCGAGCGCGACGCGACGGGTGGCGGTTGCCGTGAGCGCGAGCACGGGCACGTCGAGCTGCTCCTTGAGCCCCTGCAATCGCCGATACGACGGTCGGAAATCATGTCCCCACTGACTGATGCAGTGCGCCTCGTCCACCACCAGCAGCGAGATCGGACAGCCGCGCACGAAGTCGCCGAGGTAGCCGTCGAGCGCTTCGGGGGCGAGGAACACCAATTCGTACGCGCCGTCGCGGAAGGCGTCCATGCGCGCACGCCGTTCGTCGAATTCCAGCGTGGAGTTGATCGCGGTGACCTTGAACCCGAGCCCAGCCACGGCATCCACCTGGTCCTTCATGAGCGAGATCAGCGGCGAGATCACGAGCACCGTGCCATCCAACAGGCGCGCCGGCAGTTGATAGGTAAGCGACTTGCCGGCGCCCGTGGGCATCAGCGCAATACAGTCTTTCCCAGCGAGCACCGCGTCGATGACTTCGCGCTGCCCTGGACGGAACTCGTCAAAGCCGAAGACATCGCGGAGGACGCCTTCGGGTGTGCGTGACGTGACGGACGTTTCGTGGGGCAAGGCGATACGTGTGATCGGTGCGGGAGAGTTGCTACTCCTCGCAACGTAACGGACTTGCCCACCGCAGGCAGCGGCGCGCGCCTGCGCTGACGGCTCCTATCGCGGGAATTTCAGCATCATCAACCGGACCGATTCGCGAATCCGTTTCTCCATCTCCCGCGGATTCTCGAGCAGCCCGCCGACGTCGGTCTGCGACCAGCCGCGCCACAGGATCGCCTTGGCTTTCGGCTCCGCGATATCGACGATCAGGGTGCCCTCCTCGAACTCGAGCACCCGATCGGACGTGCCTTGCGGTGGCGAGGAGTAGCCGCGGCCCTCATCGGCCCGGATGACGTCCACGCGCTGCCGCACGCTGGCGTGATAATGGACGTGGAGATCGGGCGAGACGGTGGCGCGCTTGAGTCCCCGCGCGGCCAGTTCGAGCTCGACCGCCGCACGCACGCGTGAATCGAAGAACGGGTTGTTGTCCAAGCGGGGATCGCCGATCGGCAGCGAGTCGCCGCCGGCCCAGTCGAACGTCCGGTACTGCTCGAGCCGAAGGCCGGGCGCGAAGTCCGCTCCGGCGTGGACCGTCGCGCAGGCGCCAAGGA
>CAIUOO010000528.1 GCA_903900795.1 uncultured Gemmatimonadota bacterium
GGCCGCGCGACGGGTGCAACTGCCATTACATGCGGTAGTCGCGATCAGCGAGCAGCGATCAGCGATGGGCAAACAGCAAACGGCCAGAACACGGATGACGCGGAGCGCACCGAACCAACACGGATAAGCCAACCGCGCCTTTCGCTGATCCGTGTTGTTTCCCTCGTATCGGTGTCATCCGTGTTCTGGCTGTTCGTGGTTGCGATCTCGCCGTTTAGCGCCGCTGCTGGCCGCGCGACGGGTACAACTGCCATTACATGCGGTAGTCGCGATCAGCGAGCAGCGATCAGCGAGCCGCGATGGGCAAACAGCAAACGGCCAGAACACGGATGACGCGGAGCATGCGGAACCAACACGGATAAGCCAACCGCGCTTTTCGCTGATCCGTGTTGGTTCCGTGTCATCGGTGTCATCCGTGTTCTGGCTTTTGCTGTTGCGATCTCACCGGCCCCCAGTGTGCCTGCTCGAGCCGTCGTCGCTCGCCGTGGCCACCGGGGATGGACGGCACGAAGCGGATTCGCCACATTAGCGCACCGTTGATCGGTTGAGTAACCGCGGCGACACGCTCCCCTCCTCCCGCTGAACCCCTTCATGTCCAGGACATTGCACCGACGTGCTGCCTCGCTGGCGGCGCTCTCGCTCCTGTGTGTACCCCTTGCGGCGCACGCGCAGGAATTCGACAAGCTGCACTTCCGTTCGATCGGCCCCGCCACGATGTCGGGGCGCATCGCCGACCTCGCCATCTACGAGGCCAATCCGGCCATCTGGTACGTGGGGACGGCGCACGGTGGCGTGTGGAAGACCACCAGCAATGGCGCGCTTTTTACGCCGCTCTTTCAGGATCAGGGGCTGATAGCGATCGGTGATGTGGCCGTGTCACAGATCAATCCGGATCTGGTGTGGGTGGGCACCGGTGAGTCGAACAATCGTCAGAGCACGTCGTGGGGCAGCGGCATTTACAAGTCGACCGACGGCGGCAAGACGTTCGCGATGATGGGGCTCCCGCAATCGAAGCACATCAACCGCATTGTCATTCATCCCACGAACAACGACGTGGTGCTGGTGGCGGCCACCGGTCCGCTGTTTGGCCCGGGCGGCGAGCGCGGGGTGTACAAGACCACCGACGGTGGGAAGAGCTGGAAGCAGGTGCTCAAGGGTGACGACGACACGGGTGCGAACGACCTCGTGATGTCGTCGACCGATCCGAACATCCTGTTTGCGTCGATGTACCAGCGCCGTCGCACGGCCTGCTGCATGAACGGTGGCGGCCCCGGCAGCGCGTTGTGGAAGTCCACCGACGGCGGCGACACGTGGACCAAGGTGACCGGCACCGGCTTCCCAACGGGCCCGCTGGGGCGCATCGCGGTGGATGTGTTCCGTCAGAGTGCGAACATCGTGTACGCCACAGTGGAAGGCCCGGCGCCGGGCGCGCAGCGTGCGGCAGCCGCCACCGAGAACATGAACCCGGCCCCGGCTCCGGCCGGGCGCGGCGTGGTGGCCGGCGTGTCGGGCGTGTATAAGTCGAACGATGGTGGCGCGACGTGGACCAAGCAGAGCAACACGAATGCGCGCCCTATGTATTTCAGCCAGCTGCGCATCGATCCGGTGAACCCGGAGCGCATCTACATGGGAGGCGTGGGGCTGCACCTGTCGGTGGATGGTGGACGTACGTTCGAGACCGATGCGGCACTGGTCACGCATGATGACGTGCATGGCATCTGGATCGACCCGAAGAACCCGGATCATGTGATCATCGGCAACGACGGTGGTCTGGCCACGTCGTACGACATGAGCCGCACCTGGCAGTTCATCGAGAACGTGCCGGTGGGGTTGTTCTACCATGTGGGCTTCGACATGGAGACGCCGTACAACGTGTGCGGCGGTATGCAGGACAACTATGACTGGTGTGGACCCAGCGCGTCGCGCATGAACCGCGGCATCTTCAACTACGACTGGTTCCAGATTCTTGGCGGCGACGGCTTCGTGGCCATCCCCGACCTGCGTGACTCGCGCATTATCTACACCGAGTCACAAGACGGCAACATGGTGCGCCGCAACAAGGTGACCGGTGAGTCGAAGGCGATCCGCCCCACGCCGCAGAACGTGGTGAACGCCACGGCCGGCGAAGCGTATCGGTTCCATTGGGATACGCCGCTGATGCTCTCGCCGAACGATCCCGGCGTGTTGCTGGCGGCGGCCAATCGCGTGTTCCGCAGCACCGATCGCGGCGACTCGTGGACCGCGATCAGCCCCGACCTCACCAAGAACGAGAAGCGCGACAGCATCGTGACGATGGGGCTCAAGGGCAGCGA
>CAIUOO010000529.1 GCA_903900795.1 uncultured Gemmatimonadota bacterium
GCGCGCGCGTCGGGCTGCCGTGAGCGGTGCCACGAGTGGCGGAGCAAGTGGGCGCCCATCGCGCGGCTCCGACGCCGCGATGTTGGACGACGACGACAAGGAACTGTTCGAGCGACTGCGCGTGGTGCGGCGCGAACTGGCCGACGAGGCCGGCGTGCCGGCGTACATCGTGTTCGGCGACAAGGTGTTGCTGGAGATGGTCGCCCGTCGGCCGGGCAGTCCACGTGAGCTGTTGCAAGTGCCGGGTGTTGGTGAGGCCAAACTCGAGCGCTACGGCGCCGCGTTTCTGGAGGTGTTGCGGGGCGGGTAACGCACTGGCTGCCGGTTGAGCTGGCTGTGGCCCAACAGCTGCTGTACAGAGAGCGTCGCCTACATGAAGCTGCCGGCCAGATGCCCGACGTTCACACGCGCACGGCGTCCCAAGCGTGTCGCACTCCGAGCGTGTCCACCCAACGCTCGATGTACGACAGATCAACGGCGCCGTGATTGATGCGCAGCAGTGCGCGAACATCTTCCAATTGGCGGGACGAGGCACCGAGCGTGGCCCACTCCAGCTTCGATAAGACCACGTCTTCGAGCGTGGCGACGGAGAGCGTGATGCCGAGAAAGTCGACGGATTCACGCCGTGCAAACTCCTCCTCGCTGAACGACCGATCCTTGCGCACGATCAGATCGGCTTTCCATCCCGAATCGGGATCGATGACGTTGAACATTCCGCGGGTGGTAAGCGCAATACGCGCCGCGTCGTCGGAGACATACAGACCTGCGTCCAATACCCGTTGAACAAACGTATGCAATTGCGCAGGGCTGGGATCGATGACCGCGTCGACATCCATCGTCGCTCGGCTTGCGCCACGGTAACCGGCAGCCACCGATCCCGTCAGCATGAAAGGAATGCCGGCTTCCTGTAGCGCGGCACCCAGCAGACGAACCAAGCCCTCGAGACTCAAGCGGATCCCGCCGCGCGCGGACCATGGCGGACGCTTGGGGCAAGTGACTCGCCGGAAAGCAACTCGACGAGCTCAAGCACCGTCCGGTCGGGAAACCGACCGCGCAGACCTGCCAGCGACACCGCCCGCATGGACTCGCTCAGGGCAAGCGTGGATTGGAGGCGATCCACGGGCGCTTGCTTGAGTATGGCACGTCGGACCAGAGCGTCGGCCGCATCGGAGGTGTCACGCATACTCAAATATACAAACGGGCGGAGGGCGGGACGAGAACGATTCGCGTACTTGGCGTTTGGACTGCTCCGCAGATCCCACGCGGTCAGCCCCATCACGCCGTACTCGCCGTCCATGTTGCTTTGAACGCGAAGAGCAGCCCAATGCCGGCCAGTGTGAACATGGCGGACACGATGTAGGCAACGCCCGAGCCGTAGCCGTACAGCAACGCCGCCGTCAGCGGTCCGAGTGGCACTGCTCTCGCATGACACACTGGTCACGGCAGGGTCCGGTCACCAAGGTGTGTTCATCATGGGGAGGCACGGCGTGGCGCAGAGGCAGAGAGTTCACGGGAATAACGCGGGGCGATCAGGCATTCTGGACGCGGAGCGATACGGCACGCGCTTCTCGCTGAGCCTGGTGCTTCTCGCCGTGGTCAGCTACAAGGACTGCCGCACGGCTGCGGATGCCGCCAAGGAATGGACGCCCAGTGCGGGCGATGTGGTGATTGGTGTGCCCATCGGCGACGTCACGACGATGAAAGTGATCGTGGGAGAGGAATTCGAAGGGAAAACGACCCCCGTATTTGCCGACTTCATGGAAACGGTGGTGTTTCGCCCGTACTGGAACATCACGCCGGACATTCAAGCCAAGGAAACGGCGCCCAAGATCGCTGCGGATTCGAGGTACATGGAGGCGAACGACCCCGAATATTTCAAGGACGGGCGCGAGACGCGCATCCGGCAGAAGCCAGGGCCGAAGCATTCGCTGGGCCTCGTGAATTTCCTGTTTCGGAACGCCTTTAACATCTACTTGCACGACACGCCCGACGGCGCGCTGCTCGCAAAGGATGTGCGCGCCTTCAGCCACGGCTGCATTCGTCTCGAGAAGCCCGAGGCGCTGGCGCAGTGGGCCCTTGGTTGGGACGTGGCGCGCGGGCGCAGCGTACGGCGCAGGAAGAGGTCCTGCGCGCCCACTTCGA
>CAIUOO010000530.1 GCA_903900795.1 uncultured Gemmatimonadota bacterium
GCACCCCCGCCACCAGCTGGTCGAGTATTTCGGGCGTCAGTCCTGCGGGCAGCGGCTCCGCCGCCGCCCGTTTCCGTCGAGCCATAACCACCTCCGTCCTACAAGGTTATGACTCATACACAGAATTTCCGACAGGCCCCTGCGCTCTGAGCTCTGATTCGCCGTTTACTCTTCGCGCTTTTTACTTTCGCGCCGTTCACTCTTGGCGCCGTTCACTCTTCGCGCCGTTAGCAGTTCACCACCGCTCGCTCCCCTTTCTCGCCGAGTCTGCCAATGGTCACCTCCCTCACGTCCTTTCACGCCTCCTGGCAATACGAATCCGAGCGCACGAAGAAGCTGCTGGACCGTCTCACCGACGCGTCACTGTCCCACGCGCTCTATCCGGGTGGCCGCACGGTGGGCCGTCTGGCGTGGCACATCGCGCAGACGATTCCCGAGATGTTGCACCGTACGGGGCTCACGGTGTCCGGCGCCGGTGAGCACGACGCGGTGCCCGCGCACGCCGCCGACATCGCGGCCGCCTACCGCACCGCCGCCGCGTCGTTGAGCGAGCAGCTTCGCGCGCAGTGGACCGACGCGACGCTTCGCGAAACCGACGACATGTACGGCGAAACGTGGCCGCGTGGCGTGACGCTCGATGTGCTTATCTGAAAACTGCCAGGGGCGCTAGGAATTGACGGCGCCAAGAGTGAACAGCGCAAAGGTGAGGGGCGCTAAGAATATAAAGCGAAAACGGCGAACAGCGCGCTGAGCACTGATTCGCCGTTTACTCTTCGCGCTTTTGACCTTAGCGCCGTTGACTCTTAGCGCCGTCCATTCTTCGCGCCGTTCATCAGTTCACTTCCGCGCGACCGGTTCTATGCGCATCACCGCCGTCGGCTTCGCTTGCGCGTCATCGATCGCGAAGTAGATGAACCCGTCGAGTCCCTGCTTCACCTCGCGGATGCGTCCCTGCGTGCGAACCAGATTGTCCTCGACATTGAACACCGTGCCGTCGGTCGTAAGACGCACGATGCGCTGTCCGGAAAGTCCGCCCACGAAGAAGCTGCCCTTCCACGCCGGGAACTTGTCGCCCGTGTAAATCATGAGGCCCGACGTGGCGATGGAGGGCACCCATACGTTCCTGGGCTGTTCCATGCCAGCGCGCATCGTCGAGGTGTGAATCGCCGTACCGGTGCGGTAGTTCACGCCGAAGCCGATCACTGGCCACCCGTAATTGAGCCCCTTCTGAATCAGGTTGAGCTCATCGCCGCCCTGCGGTCCGTGCTCGGTGGCCCACACGTCGCCCGTGGTGGGGTGAATGGCGAGCCCCTGCGGATTGCGATGACCGTAGCTCCAGATCTCGGGCTTCGCGCCCGACGTGCCCACGAACGGATTGTCGGGCGGCACGCGGCCGTCGTCGAACAGGCGAATGACTTTGCCATGATGGTTCGACAGGTCCTGCGCCGGATGCTTCTCGAGATCGCCGGTGGAGGGCACCTGACGCTCGCCGACGGTGATGAACATCATGCCGCTCTGGTCGAACGCGATGCGCGAGCCGTAGTGGCCCGGCGCACCCTTGGTGTCGGCGACGAATACCTCCTTCACGTCCACCAGCGCGTTGTTCTCGAAGCGCCCACGCGCGACCGCCGTGGTGGCGGCCCCGTCGCCAAGGGGCTTGGAGTAGCTGAGATAGATCAGCTTATTCGTGGCAAAGTTCGGGTGCGCCACCACGTCGAGCAGCCCCCCCTGTCCGCGAGCGAAGACCTCCGGCACGCCAGTCACCGGCGTGGGCAGCAGCTTGCCGCCGCGCACGATGCGAAGACGGCCGGGACGCTCGGTCACGAGCAGGTCGCCACCCGGGAGGAACGCCATCGCCCATGGCTGCACCAGCCCCTCAGCCACGGCGACGAGGCGGTAGTCATGCACCGACGACGTGTAAACGGGTGACTGCGCTGCGGCAGAAAGGGCACACAGCGCGCTCGCGGTCGCCACCGCACTCACGAGCAGGAACGTACGACGTACCATCCGGAGGTCTCCTGAAATCGGGAAAGGGGGAACCCAGTAAGCTTAGCGCCCCGCGAAGCTCCGCAGCACCCGCACCGTATTCAGGTGCACCTCCACGGTGTCCCGCACGTCCCGGCCGTAGCCACCGGACATGGTGGCGCACACCGGCACGCCGATCTCCCGGCACATGTCCAGCACCAAGGCATCACGGCGGTGCAGTCCCTCGAAGGTGAGCGTGAGCCGCCCGAGCTTGTCGCCTTCATGCGGATCGGCCCCGGCCAGATAGACCACGAGATCAGGACGCGCCTCGCGCAGTACCGTGGGAAGATGCGCTGCCAACAGGGCGAGATACTCCGCATCACCTGTGCCGTCGGCGAGCTCGACGTCGAGCGTGCCCGGCACTTTGTGAAACGGAAAGTTCTTGGCCCCGTGCATGCTGAACGTGTACACCTGCGGATCACCAGCGAAGCAGGCGTGCGTCCCGTTCCCCTGATGCACATCGAGATCCACGATCGCCACCCGACGCACGCGCCCATCGCGCTGCAGGCGGCGAATCGCCACCGCCACGTCGTTGAACGTGCAGAACCCTTCGCCGCGATCAGGGAAAGCATGATGCGTGCCCCCCGCCAGATTCATCGCCACGCCACGCGTGAGCGCCGACTCCGCCGCTTCGCACGTGCCTTGCACCACCCGATACGCGCGCTCCACGAACGACTCCGACCACGGCAGCCCGATGCGTCGCTGCTCGGCGGCAGGCAGCGTGCCGTTGGTGATGTGGTCCACGTACGCGCGCGTGTGCACCAGCAGCAGATCGTTCAGCGTGACCCGCTGCGGGTCGTGCAGCCGCTCGGGCGGTACGAGTCCCTCGCGCAGCACCCCCTCGCGCAACAGCTGATACTTGGACATCGGAAACCGATGCCCGTCAGGGAGCTCGATGGCGTATTTCGACGACGACCAGAGGTGGAGCATGCCTGAATTCTACTCGCTGTGGTGGAACAGATCACGCGGAGACGCAGAGAACGCAGAGCGCGCAGAGAAATACCTTTCATGAAAAACACAAAAGCGTGCCACGACCGTTCCGTAGCACGCCTCTGCGTTCTCTGCGCCCTCTGTCTCTCTGCGTGATCAGTTCAACGACCCAGCTCCGCCGCCATGCGCGTGTAGAAACGCAGCTCCGACCGCTGATCCGACGTCGGCGCACCGGTGTAGCGCGCCACGGCGCCGTACAGTCCCGAGATCCGCGCACTCAACTCGCTCGACTGACGCTTGCCGTCGCGCGTGGCGGCGTCGGTGCCGGTCTTCGCACGCCACCGCTCCGCCACCGGCACAAACGAGGTGGCCAACGCCGCGATCTCGCGATGGAACGCCGTCCACGCTGCCCGCTCGGCGCGCGTGACCGTGAGACGCGGATCCTCCTTCACCACCACGCGCTGCTGCTGCGCTGTGCCGCCAACCGACAGCCGCACCGTATACGTGCCCGGCATCACCAGCGGCCCGGGCGTCGTGGCGCTGGGCCCCGCATCATCATCTTCACCGCCGCCACTGCGAATGGGCAGCTCGGCGTGACGCAGATTCCACACCACGCGATTGATACCGCGCGTGCGGGTGGGCTTGAGCGTCTGCACCGCGCGCCCCGCGCTGTCGACCACCGTGAGTTCCACCGCCGTGCCCGGCTCGCGCACCCAATAATCGATCAGCGCCCCATTGACGGGGTTCTCGCCGCGGAAGATCATGTCGCCCGTATGCGGACGCACGTTCGTGGTGCGGAGCTGCATCGCCGGCTGCACCGTGAACAGATGCGCGCTGCTGGCCGCCACTGCCGGCGTGAGCTCCTGCAACGCGTTGATCTGGTCGAGGATCCACAGCCCACGCGCATGCGAGCCCAGCACCAGCGTGTTGTCGCGCGCCTGAATCGTGATATCGTTGAACGGCATCATCGGCATGTTGTTGCGCAGCGGGATCCACTGCCCGCCGGCGTCGGGCGAAATGAACACGCCGAACTCCGTCGCGAGATACAGCAACTTTGCGTTACGCGGATCTTCACGTACCGTGCGCGCCACGCGATTGGCCGGCAGCCCTGCGTCAATGCGGCGCCAGGTGGTGCCGTAGTCGCTCGTGGCGTACACGTAGTTCGTGAAGTCGTTGCTGCGGTGGTTGTCCACCACCACGTAGGCCGTACCTGCCGCATGACGCGACGCTTCCACGCCGGCAAACCACGAGTCTTTCGGCAGACCCGGGAAACGGCTCTGCACATCCGTGAACGTCGCGCCGCCATCGCGCGACACGCGGAAGCGACCGTCGTCAGTGCCCACGTACAGCACGCCCTTCACGCGCGGCGATTCGGCCAGCGCCGTCACCCCCGGGAAGTACGGCACGCCGTCATCCAGCGACAACGTGTTCTCGCCCGGCTTGCGCCCCATCAGCGGCAACGTCGAGCGATCGACACCCGTGCTCATGTCCCCCAGGTCCTTCCAGGTGCGGCCGCTGTTCACCGACTTGAACAGATGCTGGCCGCCGGCGTACACCGTGGCCGTGTCGTGCGGCGAGATGATGAACGGTGCATCCCAGTTGGCCGGATGCATCGCGTTGCCCAGCACCTGCGTGGCGCCCGGCTTGCCCCACGTTTCCCAGTTGCGACGGCCGGCAATGTGTCCGGTGGAATCACCGGGGCGGATGTCCTGCACTTCCCACGTCTTGGTGTCGTTGCGCTGCAGTCCCAGGAAC
>CAIUOO010000531.1 GCA_903900795.1 uncultured Gemmatimonadota bacterium
CTGCAGACCTACCCGAAGCTGAGCATGTCGTACGTGCTCTCCGATGAATCGTTCTGGCCGTCGAACCTCATCGAAACGTTCAAGTTCCGCGCCGCCGTCGGCGAGGCCGGCAAGGCGCCAGGCGCCTTCGACGCCACGCGTACCTGGAACCCGATCGCCGCCGAAGGCGGACTCTCCGGCTTCACCCCGGGGCAGCTCGGCAATCCCAACCTCGGCCCCGAGCGCACGCGCGAAACCGAACTGGGCTTCGATGCCGGATTCTGGGGCGGCCGCCTCGGTGCCGTCTTCACGTACTTCAGCGCCCGCACCGACGACGCCATCATCAACGTCGCCTATCCGCCGTCGCAGGGCTTCTCCAGCAACCAGCCGGAAAACGTCGGCCGGATCTCCAACAAGGGCATCGAAGCGCAGCTCACGGCGTCCTTCGATCCCACCAGCTGGGCGCGTCTCTAAACCCGCCTGCAGTACACGCGCATCAAGGGCGAAGCCGTCGACCTCGGCGGTCGTGTCCTCACCATCGACGCCCTGTCCCGCAGCTACGTCCAGGAAGGACTGCCGCTGCCGTCCTACGTCGGACTCAAAGTCCGCAACCCGAACGAATTCGCCGCGGCCATCGTCGACACGAACAAGTTCCTCGGCCAGACCTTCCCCGACCAGATCATCAATCCGTCCGTCACACTCACGCTCTTCAAGAACGTCACCATCGACGCCGTCGGTGAATTCCAGAAGGGTGGACACTTGCTGAACGGCACCGGATTCCAGAACGCCGGTCTCGGCATCTGGCAGCCCTGCTTCGCCGCACAGAAAGCGTTGCGTGCCGCCGCCGCCGGCGACGCCTCGGCGCTCGCCAGCGTGAACGCGCAAGACCGCATGCGCTGCTCCATCGTGGCCGCGCAGCGTGACTACAGCTACTGGGTAGAAAGCGCCGACTTCTTCAAGCTTCGCAGCGTCTCGGTCTCGTACGAGGTCCCCAAGCGCTTCGCCCCGGGCGCCCGCAACATGACCGTGTCGCTCGCTGGACGGAATCTGTTCGTGAACACGGATTACACCGGCTCCGATCCGGAAACGGCCGACCAGCGGACCAGCACCTTCTCTCGCCGCGACTACTACAACTTCTCGACGTATCGCACGTTCTTGTTCAGCGTGAGGACGAGCTTCTGATGCCCACTATGACTGCCTTCTCCCCGATGACCCGCCGCGCCGTGCCGGCGGCCGCCATCGCCCTCGCCGCCCTCCTCGGCGGCTGTGACTTCAACGTCACCAATCCCGGCCCGCTCCTCGACGCGGATCTCAACAATGCCAGCGCCATTCCGGCGCTCGTAAATGGTATGGGGGGCGATCTCTCCAATGCCATCGGCAACTACCTCACCCGCGGCTCGCTCGCCGCGCTCGAGTTGCGCCACTCCGGCAACTTCGCGGCCGAACGCCGCTTTGCCGCGGGAACGATCGGCCCCGAAGACGTGAACGGCGACTGGGCGCGCCTGCACACCGCACGCTACGTGGCCGAAGCGGGCCTCGTGCGTATGAAGACCGTGCTGGGCACCGGGTTCGAAACGAACGCGAACACCCCGCGCGCCTACCTGTACGCCGGCTACGCCAATCGCTTCCTGGGCGAGAACGTGTGCAACGCGGTGTACGACGGCGGACCGGCGCTACCGAACAGCTCGCACTTCGTCCGGGCCGAAAGCCTGTTCACGCGCGCACTCACCATCTCGCGGGCACTCAATAACGCCGCGCTCACCAACGCGGCGCTCGCCGGCCGGGCACAGGTGTACGCCAATCAGGGCAAGTGGACGGAAGCGGCGGCCGACGCGGCGCTGGTGCCGACCACCTTCCGTCACAATGCGGTCTTCTCGCTCAACACCACGCGAGAGAACATGGATCTGGCTGCCCAGACCATTACCCGCCGCGAGGTGACGGTGTGGAATACGGTGTGGGTCACCGACCGCGATCCCCGCGCCCTGTACGACACCGTGAAGACGGGTACCACCATCACGAAGGGCCAGGACGGCGCCACCAACTTCTTCCGTCAGAAGAAGTACCTCACGCTGGGTGATCCCGTGGCGCTCGCGAAGGGCACGGAAATGCTGCTCATCCGCGCCGAGGCGGCGCTCCGGGCCAACGACGTCACCAACGCGATGGTATTCATCAATCAGGGGCGCACGGCCGCGACGCTGACGCCGCTCACCGCGACGACCGTCGATGCCGCGTGGGCGCACCTGATGCGCGAGCGCGGTGCCGTGCTCTGGCTGGAAGGGCGACGGCTGTTCGACCTCCGCCGTTGGCTGGCGGACGGCCGGAACACGACCCTGCAGGGACGCAGCACCTGCATCCCGATCAGCCTCGAGGAGCGTGGCGCCAATCCCAACGTCACCGGCGCCCCCTGACCGCGCGCCCGGCAGCGTGACAAACACGGGGGAGCGGCAGACGCCGTTCCCCCGTGTTTTTTGTCCGGCGGGCTCATCCCTCGGCGCCTGCCAGCCGATCTTTAAAGCATGAACGCACGCCCGTCCCGCCGCTGGCGGCAGTATCGCCTCCTCACGGCCCTCGCTCTTGCCGTCGTACTGGTCGTCGCACTGGCCACGGTGGCCTATCAGTCCTACGCCCGCGACGTCCGGTC
>CAIUOO010000532.1 GCA_903900795.1 uncultured Gemmatimonadota bacterium
CGGCAAGACGTTACGCCTGTCGGCGAGCCTCGGTCACGTGCGGGATCGCGCCCGACTCGCACAGGGGGCGATCGACATCGATCCCTTCAGCCAGCTGGTGTGGGGCACACCGCTCGCACTCGGCACCGGTAAGCGCGGATTCTACAACTCGCCGCCGGAAAGCTGGGACGATGCCGTGAGTCTGGCGGATATCGATCGCAC
The DNA here is from genome assembly GCA_903900795.1 of uncultured Gemmatimonadota bacterium. Classification (GTDB taxonomy): domain Bacteria; phylum Gemmatimonadota; class Gemmatimonadetes; order Gemmatimonadales; family Gemmatimonadaceae; genus Gemmatimonas. The sequence goes on from CAIUOO010000532.1 coordinate 202, forward strand.
CACGCTCAGTCTCAAGGCCAACTACGCACCGAAGCCGTGGTTCACCCACCGCTTGACGACCGGCTTCGACGTCGGTTCGGAAAACGCGTCATTCATGTATCCGCGCCAGCCCCTTGGCAATCTCGACTTCCTCGCCAGCAATGGCTTGGGCTCGAAGAACGTCAACCGCAGCTCGCGCACGGTGTTCACGCTCGACTACGCCGGATCGCTCAAGTACAATGTTGGCCCGTTCAGCATGACGAGTTCCACGGGCCTTCAGGCGTTCCGGAATGAACTGAGCTCGGTGGGCGCCTCGGCCCTCACCTTCCCCGCTGGTCCGATCACCACGATTTCCGGCGGTGCGACGCGCGCCGGCACTGAGGACTACCTCGCCAACGCCACGGTCGGCATGTTCGTGCAGCAGGAGCTGGCGTGGAACAACCGCGTGTTCCTTACCGCTGCCGTGCGTGGCGACGACAACAGCACGTTCGGCGAAGACTTCTCGGCGATCTACTATCCGAAGCTGAGCGGATCGTGGGTGATCAGCGAGGAGCCGTGGTTCAAGATGCCCTTCACGCAGTCGCTGCGGCTGCGCGGTGCGATCGGCGCCGCGGGCACGCAGCCGGGCACCTTTGATGCCTCGCGGTTGTACGACCCGAGCGTCGGCTACCAGAACGCATCGGGTCTCGTGCCTGCGTCGTTCGGCAATCCCGCGCTCAAGCCGGAACGCAGCACCGAGTCGGAAGCTGGCTTCGAAGCGACGATGCTCGATGGACGCGTGGAGCTCGAGTACACGTACTACCAGCGCAACGTGACCGACGCGATCGTGAACTCGCCGATTCCGCCCTCGATCGGTTTCCCCGGCTCACAGGTCGTCAACATCGGCAGGGTGAAGGGCTGGGGTAATGAAGTCGGCCTGAACCTGAACGTGTTGCGCGGCGAGAAGCTGGCGTGGGAAGTCGGCACGCAGATCTCGAACAACGGCAACCAAATCGTCGACATGGGCGGCACGCAGTTCCTCACCGTCGGCGGCGGTGGACAGGCGCAGAACCGCGTGGGCTTCGGCATCGCCGACTTCTTCATGTATAAGGTGAAGTCCGCCACGATTGACGCCAGCGGCAACGTGCTGACGTCGATCTGCGACGGTGGCACCGGAAAGGCGGGGCTCGAGCAGGGTGGCGCCGACGTTGCCTGCTCGGCGGCACCGCGTGTGTACTGGGGGCATTCGCAGCCCACGTGGCAGTTCGGTGTGAATTCCACGGTCACGCTGTTCAAGAACCTGCGCCTGTACGCCCGCGTGGACGGCAACGGCGGCCATATCCAGTCGAATACCGAAATCCGCGCGCTGCACAATCAGGGGTCGACCGAAGCGGTCTTGCTGCGCAACGATCCCTTGCTGCAGGTGTACCGCGCGATCGAGGCCGACGTGCCGGGTACCTACAAGGCCGGATTCCTTCGCCTCCGTGAAGTGTCGGCGACGTACACGATCGCACCGAAGTTCGTGCGGTTCATCGGTGCGCAGGGCGGCACGGTCAGCGTAGCCGGTCGCAATCTGTCGATGCTCTGGACGGAGCAGCACGGCTGGAACACGTCACGTGACGGTCGCATCGACGTCGATATCGCCGGCCGCCATGCGTGGGATCCGGAGGTTCGTGCCGTTGGCCAGCTGTCAAACGGATTCCAGACGATTCTGCCGCCGACGGCCAGTTTCGTGACCACCGTGCGACTCACCTTCTGACCCACCGAGACGATCATGATGAAGATCACGTTCCGGCGTGCGACGCTGGTGCTTTCGCTCGCGGCCACCGCGTCGTGCAACAGCCTCCTTGCCGTCGACAACCCTGGGCGCGTCACCGCCGACGCGCTCAGCGATCCCGCGCTCGCCCCGATTCTTGAAGCAGCGGCCCTTCAGTCGGCGCAGTGCGCCTTCATGCAGTTCGCTGCCACCACCGGCATGCTCTCCGGCGAGTACCTGTCGTCGAACGGCTTCGTCGACAATCACATTTGGGAGTGGCGCGGCATCACGGAGATCAAGCAGGCGCCGGGCAGCTGCCCGGGCAGCCGCGCGTCCACCTCGATGGGTTTCTACACGCCGGCACAACAGGCACGCTTTCAGCTGGAAGATCTGAGCACCCGCCTGAAGACGTTCACCGATGCGCAGGTCCCCAACCGCCAGCGGATGCTGGCCGAAATGGACGCCTATTCAGGCTACATGTACGTGCTGCTCGCCGAATCGATGTGCGAACTGGCCTTCAACGGTGGGCCGAGTGTCACGTCGGCCGCAGCGTTCGCGATCGCCGAGAAGCGCTTCTCCGACGCGATTGTCACGGCGACCGCGATTAACGATGCCAGTTTGCTGAACATGGCGCGCGTCGGGCGGGCGCGGACGCGATTGAACCTTGGGAATCTGGCGGGGGCGGCGGCCGATGCCGCACTCGTACCGAGCGGCTTCACGCGCATCGCGGAGTTCTCGGAGGTGGATGTTCGCCGTGAGAACCGTTTCTTCAATCTCACGGTGCGGGCCAACTACCTCTCCGTCGGCCCGGACTACCGCGGCCTCACGGTCAACGGCGTGGCCGACCCGCGTGTGCGGGTGAACAACATCAATCGCCTCGGACTCGACAACGTGACGCCGATGTGGCAGCAGCAGAAGTTCACCGGCAGCGGGGCGGCACCGCTGACGATTGCATCGTACGCCGAGGCGCAGCTGATTCTCGCGGAAGCGTCTACGGGACAGGCGGCGATCGATGCCATCAACCGAGTGCGTGCGCTCTCGAGTATCGCCCCGATGGCGATGCCGGCAGCGGGCACCAACATCAACGCCCTGGTGATCGAAGAGCGCCGCCGGCAACTGTTCAGCGAAGGTCAGCGGTTCGGTGACATGCTGCGCAAGAAGATCGCGTTCCCGTCGTCGGGCGTGAACCGGAAGGGACAGTCCTACAGCAACATGACCTGCATTCCACTGCCTGACGTGGAAACACGCAAC
>CAIUOO010000533.1 GCA_903900795.1 uncultured Gemmatimonadota bacterium
ACAGAATGCCTTGATCATTTGGTCGGCGTTCGGATCGAGCTGCATCACGAAGCCCATGTACTGGCGCATCGCGTCCGGGGCGAACGTACCACCCTTGGGCAGATTGATCTGCGCGTCGACGAACAGGTTCTTCGCTTCCTTCGCCAGCGGGCAGCTCTTCTGCTCGCTCGCCGCCGTCAACTTGAGCTGACCGTAGACCACACCAGCCGCACCGAGCAGGAACTGCGCTTGCGCCTTCGTCGGTCCCTTAGACACGGAATCGGCGTAGGTGAGCGTCGAGATCATCGCGTCGAAGTCCGCCGGCAACTTGCTGGCCTGGGCCTTCTTGAACTGATCGTTGCCGATCTGCACGAGCATCTGCCGCACCAGCGTGCTGGTATCACCCGCCGCGATCACCGCGCGAGCCGCCGGCACCACTTCTTCCGTGCGATTCAGATCCTTGAGCAGCGTGAGTCGCAGGAACGCCCCGTTTTCGACGGCGACCTTGGCGGCCGTAGCCTTATCGAGGGCTTCGAGCGCCTGCTGGTTCTGACCGGCCTTCTGGAGCGCCACGATCTGCGTGAACGTCAACCCCGGCTCACCCGGGAACTTGGCCAACCCCAGCGCCGCCATCTCGGCCGCCTTCTGGAACTGGCTGTCAGCCGCCATGGCTGCCGCCGAGAGCGAGAAGTAGGCGGTGTCGGCGAACGACGTGTCCAGCTTCACCAGCTCGTCGCCCTGCGTGAACGCTTCCTTGTAGTCCTTCGTGGCGAGCAGGATGCGCCAGCGGAGACGCAGCAAGTCGGGGTCGCCCGGATTGAGCATCACGGCCGTGTCGATGACCGGCTTGGCGAGGCGCGGATTGGCGACGCTGGCCAGCTCTTCGACCACGTCCTTCTGGAGGCGCGGGTTCTTCGGGTCGGTGGCGAGGAGGCGCGTGAGCGCCACCACGGCCGAGTCCTGCTGACCGAGCGCCCGATACGACGAGGCGAGGATCGCGAGTCCCGGACGGCTCTTGGGATCGATCGCCACGATCTCCTTGGCAATCGCGAGCTGGTCGGCGACCGGCGCCTTCTGCGTGATCATCACGTTCGCCATGCAGATGCGGGCGAGCGTGGCACGCGGGTACAGCACAATGCCTTCCTTCGCTGCCGCGATCGCCGCGTCATACTTCTGATCGCGCGCCGAGTTGATGCACTTCTTTTCGGCGTCGATCTGCTTGCGGGCTTCCTTCAGTTCCTTGGAAATCGCACCGGCGGCATCACCGACGGACTTGACCTCGTACGAGCCGATCGGCTGCACGAGCGCGTTGTCACGGGCGAGCACGAGATTCGCATCGACCTTGACGCCCGTGGCGGTCTTGCTCACGGTGCCGGTGACGTATTCATCGGCACGCAGCAGGGTGGCCAAGGCGCGCTGGTCGTGGGCCTCGAGGGCATCGGTGATCGGGAAGCCCGACGCTTCGAGGGTGGCATTGATGTCCGTCTTGGGCAGGACATACACTTGCTTGAACGGGAACTCGCTGTTCATGCGCGAGCGCACCGCGTCGGCGGCCTGCACTCCCAAGCCCTTCTCACCAGCCTTGAACACCGCCACGAGCACGCGCGTGGCGTTCGGGTCAGGAACCCGATTGTACTGAGCGGACGCAATCGACGGCACCGCGAGGGTACCAACGAGGGCGAAACCGATTCCGGCGAGCGCCTGGAAATGCCGTGACATCAATGTCGTAACCTCCGCACCGTGAGCCGTGGATCCGGCGTAACGCCGGCATACCTACGACCCGAGTGGCCGTGCGCGAGCCAGTCGGGTCTGGGGGGAACTGCAGAACTTGAAGAGCAACCGCGTACCGTGCAAGCATTCGGCCGAGGCCGACACCGGTTCGGTACGTACATCACGTTCAGTACAAGGACGGGAACGCTGAACGGTCGAGACGAGTGGAGCGAGTGCAACGAGTGGGCGAAGAGGGACTCGAACCCCCGACATCCTGCGTGTAAGGCAGGCGCTCTAACCAACTGAGCTATTCGCCCCGTGTACGTCAGACCCGCTTCGTCCGTTGAAAAAATACAACGACCTGAAGGGGCTGTTCCTGCTTGGGGCACAACTTAACCGGATTGTCACGTTCGGCAGCGCTGCGGTCCCATTTCTCGCTGCCCCGTGTTCCGCTTATCCCTTCAGAATAGCGAGCGGTACCAAAACGACGTATCCGAGAACGAGCAGCAGCGGGGCGATGGTCTCGCCGCCACGGGCGAGGTCCACGTAGCCGACCACCAACGACAGTGCGGCGGCGCCCCAGAACAGCAGGGCGCGAGAGCGGGGCTTATCGATCGAAGTCATCCCGCACGATACCGACAGACCAAGGAGCACGGCAAGGGCCGGATTCCGATCCGGCGTCGAGCAACGCTTGCAGCGCCGACGCTCGCGCCGCCGCCTCCTGGGCGACATCCTGGGCCCGCATGGCCTCGATCTTCTGGCGGTCTCGGCGACGTTTGCCGACGTACAGCGGCAGCAATATCACCCCGAACAGCCCGAACACCGCGGAGAGGTTGGTGACCATGGAAAGCGCCCCATATCGGCGCCGCGTGCGCGCCTTCCAGTGCACCTCGAACTGCTCGCCCGTCATCCCGTAGGCGTGGCGAATTCCCTTCTCCATCGAGCCCGTGGTCTTCCAGTCGCGAAAAAAATTGGACAGGCCGTTCACGGGATCGAGCGCATGCAGTTCGCTCACCACACGATAGGCCATGGCATAGCTCCACGTCGCTTCGGAGGCCCCGGCGAAAAAGCCGTCCTCCAACCGTTCGAGCGACGGCAACGTGCGCCATACCATCGTCAGCGACGTTTCGAACGCTTCGTCGCGGGTCCACTCGCCGGCCGCGACGCTGGCGTAGCCCTCATCGAACCAGCGGGGGGGCAACCGGCCCATCCACTCGTGTAGCGCCAGGTGGGCCAGCTCATGACGCAGGACAACGACGGGATCACCGGCATCGCTGCCCGCCCGGCCACCCTGCAGTACCAGCCGTTGCTCGTCGGGTATCGCAATCGCGGCCCCCCACTCCGGCGCATTCGGCCCGACCCATTGCCGAAAACGATCGGCAGTCGGGGCCACCGCGATGAGGACGTGCGCCCGGGGGCGCGGCAGCCCGGGGAACGTGTCGTTCGCCTGCGCCGCGGTCAGCAGCGTGCGGGCCAAGCGCGCATCACGCGCCTCAGCGACCACCGTGAAGCGCCCCGCGTCGAGCCGGAGGCCCCGGGCCGAGGACGACGGCACCGACTGCGCCAGCAGCACGGGCCCGCCCGGACTCGCGAGCAGGCACAGCCCAAGCGCCGCGATCGCCGCGACCGTGACGATCAGTCGGCGCGCGGTGGTGCTCCGCCCTGCTCTATGTGCCCCAGCAACTCCGCGCAGCGTTTCCCCCATGGACTGAACTTGTTGGCCTCGGCCCCCGAACGCCACGATGCAATCGCGTCACCACGGCGTCCGGCAAACCACTGCCCGCGTCCGAGTTCATACCAGCTCTGCAGCAGGTTGGGTCCGAGTTCGAGCGCCTTCCGGAAAAACCGCTCGGCATCGTCGTACATCTCGCGCTCGCGATAGACCATGCCCAGATACAGATGGGCATACAGCGTGGCCTTGCGGTCGAGATTGAGTCGGATTGCGCGCGAAAGATGCTCGATCGCCTCGCCGTACCGCCCCTGACGCAGACAGACATACCCCACGTTCGCGTGCGCCAGCGCGTGCTCAGGATCGCGCCCGAGGACCTGCTGCAAGGTGGCGAGGGCGGCGTCATACTGCGGCTGCATCATCTGCGCCCACCCCAGCAGGGTCTCGGCCTCGTTGCTCCCCGGGGCCAGCTCCAGCGCGCGCCGCAACGCCACCTCCGCCCCCACCGGGTCGCCAAGGGACAGCTTGGACCAGCCTTTTTCGATGAACGTGGACGCGCCGAGATGATCGACCCGTCCCGATCCGGAGAAGGTCGCCGACCCCAAAGACGGTTTGGTCGATGCCGCCGCACCATCGAGCTGCTTCCAACGCTCCACCAGCGACTTCACGCTGGCCTTGAAGGCAAGCGCAGCCGTCGCGGACGCATCGGCGTCGCGAAAGAGGGTGATGATCTGCTGCTTCAGTCGCTCGCGCTCATCCGGCGCCGGCTCGGCGGCCAGCGCATCGTGGATCGCATCGAAGCGCGTCTGTAGGTCGGAGCTGGTTAGCGACATGGCACGCGCAGTTCACAGAGTTAACGGAGACGTCGAACGAGATCGCGCACGAGAACACTACTGCCACCACGCCCGCAGCGTGGCCGCAGCGCCGCCGTCGCGGGCGGCGAACGGTTCGGCGGCCGACGGCGTCGAGCGGCGCATCGCGTCGAGATTTGCGCGCACGATCGTGTGGTCCGGGGCGAGCGCCAGCGCCTGCTCCCACGATGCCCGTGCCTCGGCCAGTGCGCCGCTGCGGTAGTGGATGTTCCCGAGCTTGAGATACACATCGGGCCCATGCGACGGCATTAATCGCACCACGCGCACGAACGACTCGAAGGCTTCATCGTAGCGCTGCACGCGGTACAAGTAGTCGCCGAGGTTCTTGTGCAGATGCGCGCAGTTCGCGTCCTCAAGCAACGCATGCTCAATCGTGCGGGCGGCCAGTTCGTGGTTGCCGCGCCGCTCCTGCACGACGGCAAGGTTGTTGTGCAACGCGGCCGCGTGCGGATACAGCGTGAGGCCTTCTTCCAGCACCGCCGCCGCCCGCGCCGTGTCGCCGCCGAGGGCGGCGGCCAGTCCGGCCACGTGAAACCAGGCGGCCGACGGCTGTCGGGCGCCCCACGCCGTGCGCGCCTCGGCCAGCGCCGACTCACCGCTGGCGAGGTCACCGACGCGAAGCGCGAGCGTGGCCCGGGACAGCGCGATCCGCGGGTCGGGCACGACGACGCGGCGCATGGCCTCATCGAGGAACCCTGCGGCGGCGCCGAGGTCGCCGCGCTGCTCGCACACAAACGCGAGATTGTGCAGAACGGCCGCGGGTGCCTCGGGCTCCTGCGACGCGCGTAGGAACGTCGCGTAGGCGCCCGCCCAGTCGCGCTGACGCAGCTGAACGAGCCCCAAATGAAAGCGCGACACCCCGTCGGCTTCCCGCAGTTCGAGTACACGGCGGAATGCACGCTGGGCTTCATCGAGCATGCCGGCGCGATAGAACGCGATGCCGAGATTGCGGTGCTCAGCCACGCGGCTCTCCGATGGCGCCTGTCGTCGCGCCGCACTCCGACCCACGCACTGCGCATAGCCGGCGGTGACCAGGCCGAACACGGCCTTGCCGACTTCGAACTCGCCGAGGCCCGAGCGCTCGATCGCCGTGTTGAGATCCTGCGTACCGTCGAGGAACGTCCGGATGCGCTCCTGCGTCGCGCTCAACGGGACCGCACGCCGCGCAAGCCGCGCACCATCGAGCTCGAAGATCAGATCGAGACTCGGCACCTGCTTCGCGATCTGCGTCCACTCATCGACACGGCGCGCGCCTTCCAGCAGCAGCGAGTCGGCACTCATCGACACGAGGGCCGTGTCGGGTAAGTGATCGGCTTCCGGCTCGAACGTGAACGACCCAAGCGACCAGCTGAAGAGGTGGTATACGGCCTCCTCAACCTGTGTCCGATACGCGCCAACAAGCTGCTCACGCGCCAGCAGTCCCGCTGCCAATAGCGCATGGGCAAGCTCCCGATCATCCTGCGGCGCACTGGCTGCGGTGACGCGCGCGAGCGCATCGGGCGTGATCGCGCCGACGCGGACGAGTCGGTCGCCGAGCCGATCGCGACGACTCACCAGCTCGGCGTGCACGATGCGGCCGCCAGCGAAGTGCACGGTCCCGAAGCCGCCCTCGCGCGCGACGCTGAGGCATCCGGTCTTCTGCCCGAGCGCCAACAGCTGCAGCACGTCGGCCAGCGAGGCCTCGCTGAGATTTCCGCGGAGCGCCATTACCGGTACTCCTCGATCAATCGTCCGCCAAGGTCCGGCAAGCTCCACATCGTCTTCTCCCGATCCTCGAAGAAGCGATCCAATTCTCCAGGTGCACGTTCCACGAGCGGCTCCACGCGTTGGCGTTCACGCGGCTGCAACGCGACCACGAGGCCGCCCTCGAAGCGCGACCGTAACCGATCGGCGAGTTCGGACAGTTCGCGCGGCGGGTGCTTGCTGGTGAGCACGATTTGCGATCCGCGCTCGTACAAATGGTTGAACAGATGGAAGAGTTCTTCCTGCGTGCGCTCGTTTCCCGCCAGCGCCTCCACGTCGTCGAGGATGAAGACATCGGCGGCGCGAAAGCGCAGGCGCCAGCGCTCCATGCCCCCTTCCTGCCTGGCGGCGATCAACTCATCCACGAACGCGCTCGCCGAGAGGCAGGCCACGGCGGCGCCGGCGCGCATGGCATTGCCGAGGGCGTGTGCCAGATGGGATTTGCCGCTGCCCGCTGGGCCACAGAGAAAGAGGGGATTGTAGCGGATTCCCGGGTTCACGATCACCGCGTCGATCGCCTGTACGGCCAGCTGATTCGCGCTACGGATGTCGAGGCGCTCGCGTGTATACGCCGGCGACGGAGCGGGCAACGGCGACGGAGCGGGCGACGGCAAAGTGCCGGCCATCGCGCGCGCCAGCAGCTGCTGCGCGAGCGGAATCGAGGCCACATCGCGGAACGCGGCGTGCCCTCGCAGCGCCGGATCGAGACGGCTTGCCTGTGCTTCCAGACTCCGCAGATAATCGATCGCGGCGGTGAATGTGGCGATCAGCCCGTCCACATCGGGTGCGGTGGGCAGATTCCTGGCCCGTTCGAGGACGGCGATGCTGTAGCCTTGACTCTTCCAGCGCGACATCGCCTCGCCTAGCGCGACACGCCACGGTTCAACACGCGCCTCGACGTCCTGCAGCACGTCGGCGAGGAAACCCTCGTCGTCGGTACCGTCCGGGAAAGTCGCTTCGAGACGCGGCGGGTGCGATGAAAACGACCCCGGCGTCGGCGCCGGCGCCGCCGACGCCCGCTCGCCCAGCCCGGCGCGTACATCAGGGGGGGCGACCGGTGTTCCCTCGAGCGGCGGAAACGCCGAGTGCGTATTGAGCGCACCCTTGCGCTCGCGGACATCGCCGAATGCGAGACGGTCCGACGATCCGACCACGAACGTGTCGAATCGG
>CAIUOO010000534.1 GCA_903900795.1 uncultured Gemmatimonadota bacterium
CCTGCTCGACCTGTACACAGCCGACTACACGTATGTGAACGAAGAGCTGGCCCGGCACTACGGTATGGCCGACGTGGTGGGCCCGGATTTCCGTCGCGTCCAGTACACCGACAAGAATCGCGTCGGCATTTTGGGACACGGTAGCGTGCTCCTGCTCACGTCGCAGGGCAATCGCACGTCGCCGGTGTTGCGCGGCAAATGGGTCATGGAAGTGCTCATGGGGTCGCCGCCACCGCCGCCGCCGCCCAACGTGCCCGATCTCGAAGTGACGGGCGCAAGCAAGGAAGGGCGCATGCTGACCACACGCCAGCGGATGGAAGAGCACCGCGACAACGCGTCGTGCCGCTCGTGCCACCAGTTCATCGATCCGATCGGGCTCGCGCTCGACAACTTCGATGTGATCGGGCAGTGGCGCATCAAGGAAAACAACATGCCGCTGGACACCCGCGGCGATTACTACGACGGCACCAAGATCACCGGCCCGCGCGAGCTGCAGCAGGTGCTGCTGAAGCGTCCGGTGCCGCTGGTGCGCACGTTCGTGACGAACCTCATGGCCTATGCCGTGGGCCGGCGCGTGGAGTATTCGGATGGGCCGGCGATTCGCAAGATCGAAGCGTCGGTGAAGGCCAAGCATTACAGAATTCAAGATGTCGTGCTGGGTGTGGTGAAGAGCGACGCGTTCCGGATGCGCATGGTGCCGGTCGCTCAGGCAGCACTCCCCGCGAGCGGGGCATCAGTCGGCCACAGCCGCTGAATTTCCTGATTCACTCCTAAGGAGCAACAGCTATGCAGTTCCTGACTGGAAAGGCGATGCCTCGCCGACAGTTCGTGCAGTCCCTCAGCGCCACCATCGCGCTGCCGTACCTGAGTGCGATGGTGCCCCGTGGCCGGAGCATCATGGGCTCCGCCAACGCGGCGCCGCGACTGATTGCGATCGAAATGGTGCACGGCGCCGCCGGCTCCAACGACATCGGGTCGAAGCTCAACTTCTGGTCGCCCGCCGCGGCTGGTCGCGACTTCGATCTATCGCCGTCGGCCCTGTCCTCGCTGGACAAGTACCGCGAGTACATGACGATCATCAGCAACACCGACGTGCGTGAGGCCGAGCCGGCCGCACCGCCCGAGATCGGTGGCGACCATTTCCGTTCGAGTGCCACGTTCCTCACGCAGACGCACCCGAAGCAGACGGAAGGCTCGGATGTGAAGATTGCCACGTCGCTCGATCAGCTGTACGCGCAGCGCTTCGGCCAGGATACGCCGATCCCGTCCATGCAGTTGTGCATCGAGAACGTCGATCAGGCCGGCGGTTGCTCGTACGGCTATGCCTGTGTGTACACCGACTCCATCAGCTGGAAGTCACCCACTGAGCCCCTTCCGGTCATTCGCGATCCGCGCGTGGCGTTCGAGAAGTTGTTCGGCGTGGGTGGCAACAGCGCGGAGCGGGCGGACCGTCGTCGCTCGCGTCGCAGCATTCTCGACTTCGTGTCGGGACAGATGACGTCACTGTCGCGCGGGCTCGATGCCGACGACCGGCACCGCATGGATCGTTATCTCACGGATATCCGCGAGGTGGAACGCCGCATTCAGATGGTGGAAGCGCGCAACACGAGCGGCGAAGAACGCGAGTTGGCGGCGGCGCCGGCGGGCGTGCCCGATTCGTTCAAGGAACACGTCGAGCTCATGTTCGACATCCAGGCGCTCGCGTTTGCCGCCGATGTCACGCGCGTGTTCTCCTTCAAGATGAGCCGTGACGGCACCAGCCGCACGTATCCGGAAAGCGGCACGGACAAGGGCTTTCATCCGGCGTCGCATCATGGCGGCGGGGAGAAGGGCGTGCGTGACTTCCAGCTGCTCAACAAGTATCACGTGTCGATGCTGCCTTACCTGCTCGACAAGCTCAAGAGCATTCAGGAGGGCGAGAGCAACATGCTCGACAAGACGATGATCATCTACGGTTCACCGATGGGTGACCCGAACTTGCACAATCATCGTCGCTGCCCGCTCATGCTGCTCGGCAAGGCCGAGAACCGCCTTGCCGGCAACCTGCACATCAAGGCGCCGGACGGCACGCCGATGGCGAATGCTATGCTCAGCATGATGCACACGCTCGGCATGAACGACCTGACCACCTTCGGTGACAGCACGGGTGCCCTCAACCTCAACTCCCATGCGTAATCCCGGCGCGGCCCATCTGCTGCTGCGGGCCGGTCAACGGCTCACCGCCGTCGGCATGGCGTTCGGTGCGGCGCTGATGCTGTCGGCCGGCTCTCCGGCGTCTGACTCGCCGTTGGCCGATGCCGTGATGCGCGGTGACAGTGCCGGACTGCGCGTGTTGCTCAAGCAAGGCGCCGATGTAAACGAAGTGCAGGGCGATGGCATGACCGCGCTGCACTGGGCCGCATCGCGTGGCAATCTGGCGGCCACGCGCATGCTGGTGTCGGCCGGTGCCCGCCTTGATCCGGTCACGCGCAACGGTAACTACACCCCGCTCCATCTGGCCGCACAGAACGGACGTGCCGAGGCGGTGAGGGCGTTGTTGGCCGCGGGGGCGAACGTGAATGCCACCACGTCGTCTGGCGGCGCGTCCGCGCTGCACTTCGCGGCGTCGAGCGGCGATGCGGCCACGATCGATGCGCTGGTCGACAAGGGGGCGAGCGTGAACGTGCGTGAGTCGGCGTTCTCGCAGACGCCACTCATGTGGGCGGCCGCGGCGAATCGTGTGTCGGCCATCACGGCGCTGATCAAGCGCGGCGCGGATGTCGAGGCCGAAACCCGCACGCAGAGCATCCCGGAGCAGGAGAAGAAGGACCGCGCGTATCTCATTACGCGTTCTCGACGGCTGGCCGCGATGAAGTCCGCGGACGCGCTGTCGGCGTCGACGGCTGTGGCGGCAATGCCCGGCGCGGCGCGATCCGCCCCTGCGTCGGCCTCCGCAGCCACCCCGCGCACCGCACCGCCGTCGGCGGCGTCGGCCGCTCCTGCCCCGGCGACTGCGCGGACCCCAGAGGTGTCGTCGGCTGCATCTGCGGCCGCCGCCCCCCCCACCGGTAACTCCGACACACGCATCACGCCCACGGCCGGCGATCGTCGGCAGCGCGGCCCGTCGTACGGCGATCTGGTCGGCAGTAAGGGAGGCAACACGGCGCTGCTGCTTGCCGTGCGTGACGGGCAGGTCGCGGCCGTGAATGCTTTATTGATGGGCGGCGCCAAGATCAACCATGCCAGCGCCGGTGACAGTACCACGCCGCTGCTGATGGCGACGATCAACGGGCGCTTCGATCTGGCCAAGACGCTGCTCGATCGCGGCGCCGATCCCAAGCTCGCGAGCACGGCCAACGCCACGCCGCTGTACGCCGTGATCAACGTCGTGTGGGCGCCCAAGGCGGCCTACCCGCAGCCGGTGGCGCAGTATCAGTCGAACGTGTCGTATCTGGAATTGATGGAAGCGCTCATCAAGGCGGGTGCCGACGTGAACGTGCGGCTCACGAAGCATCTGTGGTACATGTCGTACAACTTCGACCAGCTCAGCGTCAGCACCGCTGGCGCCACGCCGTTCTGGCGCGCGGCGTACGGCACCGATCTCGACGCGATGAAGCTGTTGCTCAAATACGGCGCCGACCCGAGCGTGGCCACGATCAAGCCGGCCGGTCGCTTGCCCGGCTCGGAAGA
>CAIUOO010000535.1 GCA_903900795.1 uncultured Gemmatimonadota bacterium
CCTTAGCTCAATTGGCAGAGCGTCTGACTCTGACTCAGAAGGTTCTAGGTTCGATTCCTAGAGGGGCAATGCCAAGCGCCGCCGTCACTTACGTGAACGGCGGCGTTTGTGTTTCGCCGGGCCAATGGACGGGATTCCTGGTTCGGTGCCGCGGATTCCGCGTTAGGCGCTCGTCGAGGGTTCTTCGGACGCCCTCGAAACGAGGGGGAAATCGGCCGGCGCGCGGATCGAGCGGACCGACAGAGCCACGTCCAGCTGCGGCCAGTAGAGATGATCCGCGCTCGGCCACTCTACGTTGGTCAACGCGCCGATGGTGGCCTGCCGGAACCACGGGAAGTCCTCGAAACGGACAAGGAGTTCCTCGTCGCCCAGCAACAGCCAGAAGCCGTGCCGCGAGACGTTCGTGACTTCAGGCGCCGAAGTGGCGAAACCAGGCATCGCGAATTTCTCCGCTGTGGCGTTCGACAACGTCCTGCGAACCGGCCACTTGGCGGCCAGTGAGGCCGACCGAGTCAGCAAGTGCCACTTCTGGTGAAAGCCAGAACTTGGCCTCGCCCATTCTGGGCTCCTCGCGCGACAAAAAAGAACAAGCGAAAGGGCCCTTCGCGCAGGACGGTCAGTGACATGATGGAAATGTTCCCACCGTTCTGGGGAGGCGGCGCGGATCGTCGTCTGTTGATCACTGCAGACCCGATCAAATCAGAAACGCGCGCCCGTTGACAGAAAGTGCAATCACGCTGCTCTCGCTCAAGCCCGCTGAGGTCGCCGTCGCCCTCCAACTGTCGCTGACACCCGACGCGCCCTCCCGAGCGCTGGGTGAGTCCGTCGGGATCTCGCACGGCGAGGCGCACAACGCCGTGCGGTGCCTACAGGCAGCGCCCGCCCGCCATCCTGACCAGTCGCTGACGGACGCTGCCACGGATCAGGACACGGCGAGAGTCGCCAGCTCCTCTCGGTAGCGTCGCATGCCGAGTGCCAGCATGAGCACCACGACCGGCAGCAGCACGGCGCCCGTGATCGAGATCGCATAGCGCAGCGCCCCTTCGTCACCGAATCCGAAATCAGTGATCGCTGCGATGATACTCGACCCGAGTCCAAGCCCAATCACATTCACGACCAGCAACGTCAACGCCGTCACTTGCCCGCGCAGCCGGTTTGGCGTCACATCCTGGATCGCCGTGAAGATCACCCCTTGCGACGCCTGACCGATCAGCGTTCCCACCGCCATGCACCCGAGCGCCAGCGTCGCCGTCGGCATCAGCGGGCCAATGACCAGCGGCACCGTTTTGAGAACCGTGGAATACAGCATGACGCGGAGATTGCCGTCTGTTCGACCCCGCCGGATGAGCACGCCGGACAGCCAGCCTCCCGCGATCGTGCCAATGGTGCCACACATCAACATCAGCGTGCCGCAATACCTGCCGACAGCACCAGGCGTCATCCCATATGTGCGGATAAGAAACGTGGGGTACCAGAGGCTCACGCCGATTGCCAGGACGCCGGACAACGCGGTCACGCCGATCAGCATGAAATACAGGCGCCGGCGTCTCACGACATACGCGATCGCCTCACGGATCGGAACCACACCAGCCAGGCCAATTCCAGCCGTTTCGCGCCGTTCCGGTTCACGGATCGTGGCCATCAGGAGCGCAATGAGGACGCCGGGCAGGCCAACGGCGACGAAAACCAACTGCCAAGGGGCCAAGGTGCCAAGAATCCAAAGGTCCCGCGGGCCGCTTCGGGACAATCGCTCGAGCAGCACGCCGCCGATGATGAGGGCTAACCCGTTCCCGATCGGATAGCCGATGGCGTAGACGCTGATGGCCAACGCGCGGCGCTGCTTTTCGAAATAATCGCTGATGAGGGAGTACGCGGACGGGCTCAGCGTTGCCTCCCCCACGCCAACGCCGACCCGCGCCAGGAACAGCGCGCCAAAGCTGTTCGCGAGGCCGCACATCATCGTGAGCACCGACCACATGATGACCCCGATGACCATGAGCGGTGTGCG
Source organism: uncultured Gemmatimonadota bacterium (assembly GCA_903900795.1). Taxonomy (GTDB): domain Bacteria; phylum Gemmatimonadota; class Gemmatimonadetes; order Gemmatimonadales; family Gemmatimonadaceae; genus Gemmatimonas. The sequence goes on from CAIUOO010000535.1 coordinate 2,009, forward strand.
ACGCTTGCTGCCGTCAACCATCCGACCAATCGGTAGCGCGGCCATCGCGTACAGGAGGGCAAACGCAAAGCCCTGCAGGAGGCTGATTTCGAAATCGCTCAGGTGCAGGCTTGCCTTGATCGGCGTGACCAGCACGGCCAGCACGCGCGCGTCGATGGCGCTGAACGCATACCCGAGCGACAGAACACCAACCACATACCAGCGATAAGCGCCGCTCGATCGTGCGGGATCGATCGTGACGGGGGCGGTGCCGATGCCGACGGTCTTTGGAATGGCGACGACCATGGAGTGGCCTACTTCTTCGCCTGCAACACCCGCGTCAGCAACGACTCCCAGATGGCGTCCAGTTTTTCGATGCCGGCCGTGTCGACCGACGCGGGATCCAGTCGGTTGGATAACCGACGACGGTTGCGGTGATACGATTTCTCGTACCGCGCCTCGGCCTGGTCGCTCGGCAGGTTCTTCGCATACCAGCCCGCCACGACGGCA
>CAIUOO010000536.1 GCA_903900795.1 uncultured Gemmatimonadota bacterium
CGATGTGCACGTCTGCGCGCCGCTGAATGCCACCGTCAAGGACATTCAGGCCATGCCGCACGCCGACTTCAACGTCGTGCTCTATCCGGAAGTCGCCGACACGACCGCACGCTGGCTCCAGAAAACCTTCAGTCAGCCCACCGTGCGCACCGTGCCCATCGGCGTGCTGGCTACGCGCGAGTTCGTGGAAGAAGTGGGCAAGGTTGCCGGCGTCGATGTGTCGGCGCTGCTCGAGCGCGAACGCGCCGGAACGGCGCAGGTGGATGCCAGCCGTTCGCTGCTGCCATGGTATTCGCGTTCGGTCGACTCCACGTATCTCACCGGCAAACGCGTCTTCGTGTTCGGCGATGCCACCCACGTGATGGCGGCCGCCCGCATGGCGAAGGACGAACTCGGCTTCACCGTGGTCGGCATCGGTACGTACTCGCGTGAATACGCGCGGCCGATTCGCGAGCTCGCCGCGGCGCTCGGCGTTGAGGCCCTCATCAGCGACGACTACCTCGCCGTCGAACAGCGCGTCACGGAGCTGGCGCCCGAGCTGGTGCTCGGCACGCAGATGGAACGCCATATCGCCAAGCGCCTCGGCGTGCCGTGCGCGGTGATCTCGGCGCCGATTCACGTGCAGGACGTGCCGGCGCGGCATTCGCCGCAGATGGGCTTCGAAGGCGCCAACGTGATTTTCGATACGTGGGTGCACCCGCTCATGATGGGACTCGAAGAGCACCTGCTGCACATGTTCAAGGACGACTTCGAATTTGGCGACGGTGCCACGCCGTCGCATCTGCACGCATCGCCCTCCGCCGCGGGTGCCGAGCGTCCGGCGCGCGCGGAGTCGATGGGCGCGCAGCGCCTGATGCCGTTTTCGACGCGCGCGGCGCTTGCACTGGAAGCACCGGAAGCGGCCAGTGCCGTGGGCTTCGCCGAGGAAGAAGACGAAGTCGACGCCGTCGTCGCGGTCGCGTCCATCGTCACCAGCTGGATCGCACCGGCCGAAGCGGAGCTCAAGAAGATTCCATTCTTCGTGCGGGGCAAGGTGCGTCGGAATACCGAGAAGTACGCCCATGACCACGGGATCGCCGAGATCACCGTGGACGTCATGTACGAGGCCAAGGCGTTCTATGGCCGCTAGTTCGATGGCAAAGCCAATCCCGATTCGCGTGGCGATCACCACGCTGGACGCGCACTTGGCCGATGCCTTCGAACGCGCCGGTGCGGCGCTTGTCCGTGACATTCCCGGCCTTACGATCACGATGCACGTGGCGGCTGATTTCGGCAGCGATCCGCTCGCCGCCGAACGCGCGCGGCAGGACATCGCGCGGGCCAATATCGTGGTGTGCACGCAACTGTTTCAGGAAGAGTACGCGAACGCGGTGTATGAGGCGGTACTGGCGCGTCGCGAGGCGGCTGACGCGGTGCTCTGCGCGCTCTGTACGCCGGAACTCGTGAAGTGCACGAAGCTCGGCAAGTTCGATATGAGCGGGGGGGAGTCACGGTCGCCGTTCTCACCCATCAATCTGCTCAAGAAGCTGCGCGGCTCGCGCGGCGACGGAAAGTCGAGCGGCGAACGCCAGATGTCGGCACTGCGCACGCTGCCGTCCATTCTCAAGTTCATCCCGGGCACTGCCCAGGACGTGCGCGCCTACATGCTGCTGATTCAGTACTGGTTGGCTGGTAGCGCCGAGAACATCGAACAGATGGTGAAGTACGCGATCGATCGCTATGCCGACGGCCCGCGCAAGGCGCTCCGTGGCAAGCTCAATCCGCAACAGCCGCAGGCGTATCCGGAGGTCGGGCTGTGGCACCCGGCGCTGCCGAATCGCGGGATGACCGAGCGCCTGGAAGAGCTGCCACGGCTCCGTGGCGCGGACGCGGGCACGGTAGGTGTGCTCGTCGGCCGGTCGTATCTGCTGGCCGACAACGTAGCGCATTACGCGGCGGTCGTTCGGGCGCTTGAGGCCAAGGGATTGCGCGTCGTGGCGGCGTTCGCCTCCGCGCTCGATGCGCGGCCAGCCGTCGCGAAGTACTTCACGAACGGCAAGGGGCAGGCGACGATCGATGCCATGATCAATCTCACCGGCTTCTCGCTCGTGGGTGGTCCGGCGTACAACAACTCCGACGCCGCGCAGGAGGTTTTGCGCGGTCTCGATGTCCCGTACATCACGCTGCAGACGCTCGAGTTCCAGACCATTCAGGAGTGGCGGAACGATGCGCGCGGCCTGAATCCGCTGCAGGCCACGCTGCAAATCGCCATCCCCGAACTGGATGGGGCGATTGTGCCCACCGTGTTTGGTGGCAAGGGCGAGCCCCAGCCGGGCAAGGCGGCCGCGTCGGAGCCGATCCCCGAGCGTATCGACCGCGTGGCCGAACGCGTGTCGAAGCTGGTCGCGCTGCGTCGGAAGGATCGCGCGCAGCGCAAGATCGCGCTCATTCTGTTCAACTTCCCGCCCAACGCGGGTAACACCGGCAGTGCCGCGTATCTGGCCGTGTTCCCGTCCATGCAACGCGTGCTCGCGTCGCTCAAGGAACAGGGCTACACGGTCGATCTGCCGTCGAGCGCCGACGATCTGCGTGAGCGCATCACGGGGGGCAATCGTGAGCGCTACGGCGCGCCCGCGAATGTGCACACCACGATTCGCACGGACGACCATGTGCGTCGCGAGCCGTACCTGGCCGAGATCGAGAAAACATGGGGTCCTGCACCGGGGCGTCAGCTGTCCGACGGACAGTCCATTCAGGTGATGGGGCTGCAACTCGGGAACGTGTTCATCGGCGTGCAGCCCTCGTTCGGGTGGGAAGGCGACCCCATGCGGCTGCTGTTCGAAGGAGGGTTCTCGCCGACGCATGCCTTCAGCGCGTTCTACCGGTGGTTGCGTGAGGACTACGCGGCCGATGCGATTCTGCACTTCGGCACGCACGGCGCGCTCGAGTTCATGCCCGGCAAGCAGTCGGGGCTCGACGATCGCTGCTGGCCCGATCGTCTGATCGGTGATGCGCCGAACGTGTACTTGTACGCGTCGAACAACTCGTCCGAAGGCACGTTGGCCAAGCGCCGCGGCAATGCCACGTTGGTGTCGTATCTCACGCCGCCGGTCGCGAACGCCGGCTTGTATCGCGGCCTGCTCGATCTCAAGAGCACGCTCGACCGCTGGCGTGCGCTCGATCAGACCAAGGCCAGCGAGGCCTCGTCGCTGCGCGAACTGATTCAGCAGCAGGCGGCGGCGGTGGAGTTGGCCGACGCGGAACCGGCGTGGACGGCGGGCGAGACGGATGCGCGGGTGACCACGCTTCGTGACCGGTTGCTTGAGTTGGAGTACGAACTGATCCCGATGGGGCTGCACGTGGTGGGCGAGCCGATGACGCCAGACGCCCGTGTTGGGGTGCTGGTGGAGATGGCGCGCTCCGGTCGCCCGGAGTTGGAGCTGCCGCCGATCGGCGACACCATCGTGGCGGGCGTAAGCGCGCGCGCGGCCTCCGACGACACCCTGCAAGTGGTGGAGCAGGTGGTGCGCGCCACGGTACGGTCGCTCGTCGACGGCAAAGACGTCCGCGCGGCGATGCGCGCGGCCATCGGCGCCGCCAAAGAGCAGGGGCTCCGCGTCGCCGACGAACGCGCGTTGCAGCAACACCTCGAGGCGCTGAGTGGATTCGACGCCTCGCTCAGCGAAGATCGCGAAGTGGCCGGCATTCTCCGGGCGCTCGACGCCCGGTATGTGTCGCCGGCACCAGGCGGCGACCTGCTGCGCAATCCGCAGGTGCTGCCTACGGGACGCAATATCTACGGCTTCGACCCGTATCGGGTGCCGAGTGCGGTGGCCATGCTCGAGGGCCGCGTGCGCGCGGAGCAGCTGTTGGCGCGCTACGTCGCGGACAACGGCGCGTTGCCGGAGTCGGTGGCCGTCGTGCTCTGGGGTACCGACAACATGAAGAGTGAGGGCACGCCACTGGCGCAGGTGATGTCGCTCATGGGGGTGGTGCCGCGCTTCGACGCGGTGGGCCGTCTCACGGGTGCACGTCTGTTGCCGCTGTCGTCGCTCGGGCGCCCGCGGATCGATGTCGTCGTCACCTTGTCCGGCATCTTCCGCGACCTGTTGCCGCTACAGGTGAAGCTGCTGGCGGAGGCCGCGCTGATCTGTGCGCAGGCCGATGAAGACCCCTCGCAGAACTTCATCCGCAAGCACGCGCTGGACACCATGCAGGAAACGGGATGTGATCTCGCCACCGCCGCGTTGCGCGTGTTCTCGAACGCGGATGGGGCGTATGGCTCGAACGTCAACCTGCTCATCGACACCGGCAAGTGGGAGAAGGAAGACGACCTGGCCGATCTGTTCGTGCAGCGAAAGGGTTTCGCCTATGGCACCGACGGCCGACCGTCGTGCCAGCCGGCGCTGATGAAGCGGGCGCTGGGGCAGGCCACCCTGTCGTTCCAGGGGCTCGACTCGGTCGACCTCGGCGCCACCGACATCGATCAGTACGTGGAGTCGCTGGGCGGAATGACGCGTGTGATCGCGCAGCAGCGTGGCGGTGAGGCGCCAGCGGTCTACGTGGGCGACTACAACAACGCGCAGGGCAAGGTGCGCACGCTGACCGAACAGGTTGAGCTCGAATCGCGCACCAAATTGCTCAATCCGCGGTGGTACGAGAGTCAGCTTGAGTACGGTTACGAAGGCGCCCGGAATATCGCCGGGCACGTCATTACGACGTTTGGATGGTCGGCCACGGGCGGGAAGGGTGCCGTGCCCGAGTGGGTGTACGCAGAAGCGACGAAGACCTTTGTGCTCGATGATGCCATGCGCGAGCGTCTCGCGCAGGCCAATCCGGATGCCGCCTCGGGGCTTGCTCAACGTTTGTTGGAAGCCAACGACCGCGGATTCTGGTCCCCCGATGAAGCGACGCTCGAGGCGCTGCGCAATGCGGCAGCGGACCTCGAAGACCGTCTGGAGGGGGTGTACGCATGATCTGCCATACGACCGGAGCCACACGATGACCGCAACACGACTGCCGATTCTCGATGCCGTGGGAGATGGGGAGGGGAGCCTTCAGGTGCACCTCGACGAGAACACCAAGATCGACGGTGCCCTCGTTATCGCCGTGTACGGCAAGGGCGGTATTGGTAAGAGTACGACGTCGTCCAATCTGTCGGCCGCCTTCTCGCGGCTCGGCAAGCGCGTGCTGCAAATCGGCTGCGACCCGAAACACGATTCCACGTTCACGCTCACCAAGAAGATGGTGCCGACGGTGATCGACGTGCTCGAATCGGTCGACTTCCATTCCGAAGAGCTACGCCCGGAAGACTTCATGTTCGAAGGGTACAACGGCGTGCAGTGCATCGAAGCCGGCGGCCCGCCGGCCGGCACTGGCTGCGGCGGTTACGTGACCGGCCAGACGGTGAAGCTGCTCAAGGAACATCACCTGCTGGAAGACACCGACGTGGTGATCTTCGACGTGCTCGGCGACGTCGTCTGCGGCGGCTTCGCCGCGCCGTTGCAGCATGCGCATTACTGCCTGATCGTGACCGCCAACGACTTCGATTCGATTTTTGCCATGAATCGGATCATTGCCGCCATTCAGGCGAAGTCGAAGAACTACAAGGTGCGCCTCGGTGGCGTGGTTGCGAATCGCTCGAAGGACACGAACGAGATCGACCGCTTCAACAAGGCCGTTGGGCTCAAGACCATGGCGCACTTTCAGGATATCGATGCGATTCGCCGCAGCCGCCTGAAGAAATGCACGATTTTCGAGATGGAAGACTCCCCGGAAGTGATCGCCGCGCAGGAGCAGTACATGCTGCTGGCCTCCCGCATGCTCGATGAGGTGGTCCCGCTGCCGGCGAATCCGCTCAAAGATCGCGAAATCTTCGACCTCTTGGGGTTCGACTGATGCCCATTCAATTCACTACGGAAGTTCCCCTGAATCCGGGTCCGTCGTTCGATGGAACGTCGCCTGGGGGTTCGCACGCCACATCGGTGTCGTACCTCGAGCGGCGGGCCTGGATCGGGGAGTACTTTGACCGCACGGCCTCGGCCGCGTGGAAGACGCTGACGTCGGATGCCCCGGTGTCTCGCATCCGCACCACGGTCCGCGAAGGACGCGATCAGATGCGGCACACTCTGCTCCGGTGGATGGCGCCCGACCTGCATGGCGTACGGATTCTGGACGCGGGCTGTGGGACCGGCACGTTGGCCATCGATCTCGCGAAGCGCGGTGCCGAGGTGGTCGCGATCGACCTGTCGTCTACATTGGTGGATCACGCGCGGGAACGCGCCGACGCCGAAGGGGTGGAGATCGATTTTCGATCGGGGGACATGCTCGACCCCGCCCTTGGCGAGTTCGACCATGTGGTCGCCATGGACTCCCTGATCCACTACGACTTGCCGGACTTGGTGGCCGCCCTCGGCGCGCTGGCGCCGCGGGTCCGCGAGAAGATGCTGATCACGGTGGTGCCCGGGACGCCCATGCTGGTGGCCATGCGCGCCGTCGGTCGCCTGTTCCCGAAATCGGACCGGGCGCCGGCAATCGTTCCCGTCTCCGAGCGGGCGTTCAGAACGGCCCTCTTGGGCTCGCCAGTCCTCGATACTTGGGGTATGGTAGGGACGCGGCTGGTGGAGCGCGGGTTTTATCGCTCCATGGCCATCGCCTTGCATCACAGCTCGCTGGGAACGACCAACCCTTCGCGGCGCTGACGCCTACCGTTTTCGAGGATCGACGTGATGGATGTTATGGGTTGGATGATCGCAGGAGTTGGGGCCGCCGCCGCCGGTGCATGGTTCGTGATGCGCCGGCGCGTTGAGGTCGCGTGCACGATCGATCTCGAATCGACGCACGACCACTTCCACGCGCACGTCGACCTCGACGGCGTCGAGGTGGACCCGGGCGACCAGGTGCTGGTCCATAATGCCCCGACGCACATCCCCTTTGGGACGCAGCGTACGTACGCCTCGCGGGCGACGGTACAGCGCGCCAGTTGGTTGCGTCGGCAGTTCGTGAAGCTGACCGGCGGCACGGAACTGTATGAACTGTATGACGTCGGCTTCGAAGGCTGAGGAGAGACAGACCACCTATGTACCCAACTGCTACTGAGTTGCCCGTTCGCGCGTATGACAACGTGAACGACAGCACCAAGAACGCGCAGCAGGACGCGATGCTGAATCCGCGGTTTTACACCACGGATTTTGCCAAGATTGACGCGCTCCGCATCAAGCCCGAACACCAGCAGATGTGGGACGACATCCTCGCCGAGTTCCGGCGCGATCCGAACAAGAACCACTTCAAGCGTAACGACGAGTTCGATGCCGACTTCGCCTCGATGGATCCGACGCTGCGCGAGCAGTTCATCGAGTTTTTGGTGTCGTCGGTCACCGCCGAATTCAGCGGCTGCATTCTCTATGCGGAAATCAAGAAGCGGATCAAGAACCCCGAGGTGCGCGAGTTATTCGGCTTCATGAGCCGTGACGAAGGGCGGCACGCGGGGTTTATCAACCACACGCTCAACGACTTTGATGTGGCGGTGGATCTCAGCTTCCTCACGAAGGCCAAGAAATACACGTTCTTTCAGCCGAAGTTCATCTACTACGCCACCTATCTGTCCGAGAAGATCGGATACGCGCGCTATGTGACGATCTTCCGCAACTTCGAGAAGCAACCCGACAAGCGATTCCACCCGATCTTCAAGTGGTTCGAGAACTGGTGTCTCGACGAGTTCCGCCATGGCGAGGCGTTCGCGGTGCTGATGCGCTCCAATCCGGAACTGCTGGAGGGGCGGAACAAGCTCTGGATTCGGTTCTTCCTGTTGGCGGTGTTCTGCACGATGTACGTGCGCGATCACGCGCGCGCGCCGTTTTTCGGGTACATGGGGATTGACGTGGACGACTACGATCGGCGCGTCATCACGCTCACGAACCTGATCTGCCGGCAAGTGTTTCCGGACACGATCGATACCGAGAGCGAGGCGTTCTGGGCGTTGATGGATCGGATGTGGAAGAACACGGATGCCATGCGGAAGCACGAAGCGGCCGGCGGAATGCTGTCGGGCGTCAAGGTCGTGTTGCTCAAGGCCGCCAACGCGCTGACGTTCGCGCAGCTGTTCCTGCGTACGCCGCATCGTCAGGCGTTGCCAGCGGATGTCCGTATGCAGCCGGTCTGGTAGGGTCGATGGCACCGAAGCCTGGGGTCTCGGTTCGCGTCTGGCTGACGCTCGGTACGCGGTTTATGCCGTTCGCGGATGTCGCGACCGCGGAGATGCCGTTAAGCCGACTGTTGCGTCTGTCCCTCTTCCAGCTCTCTGTGGGGATGGTGCAGACGCTGTTTGTCGGCACGTTGAACCGCGTCATGATTCTTGAGTTGCGCGTACCGGCGTCACTGGTCGCGATCATGCTGGCCATCCCGTTGCTGGCCGCCCCGTTCCGTGCCTTGATCGGCTTCAAGTCCGACACCCACAAGAGCATCCTGGGCTGGAAGCGCGTGCCGTTCCTCTGGGGCGGCACCATGCTGCAGTTTGCCGGGTTGTCGATCATGCCGTTCGCCTTGCTCGTGCTCTCCGATGGCCCGCGCGTCGGGCCGTCGTGGATTGGCCACGCTGGCACGGCGCTCGCCTTCCTGCTCGTGGGCGCGGGCGCGCACACCACGCAGACGGCGGGGCTCGCGTTGGCTACAGATGTCGTGACCGAAGACAAGCGGCCGCGCGTGATCGCGCTGATGTATCTGATGATGCTCATGGGGACGCTGATCAGCGCACTGTTCCTGGAGTCGGTGTTGCGCGACTTCACGCCATTGCGCCTTATCCAGGTCATTCAGGGGACCGCCGTCTTCACCATCGTGGTGAACATGATCTCCCTGTGGAAGCAGGAAGCGCGCGTTCGCGGCGTGGTCGAGTACGCAAAGGGTGAGCGTCGCCCCATGTTCCGCGAGGCATGGCGCACGTTCTCGAGCGGCGGGCAGGCCGTCCGTCTGCTCATCGCGTCGGGGCTCGGCTTCTTCGCGTTCAATCTGCAGGATGTCCTGCTCGAGCCGTACGGTGGGGAGGTGCTCGGCCTTTCCGTGTCGCAAACCACCATGCTCACCGCAATCATGGCCGTGGGCGCCGTGATCGCCTTTGGACTCTCGGCGTCGATGCTTCGGCGCCATCGGGATCCGATTCGCCTCGCCGCGCTTGGGGCCTTGATCGGCATCGTCGGATTTGCCGGCATCGTGTTTGCCAGTCCAATCGAGTCGGCGGGGATGTTCCGCCTCGGTGTTGGACTGATCGGTCTCGGGGAAGGCTTCTTCGGGGTCGGGACGTTGTCCTACGCGATGCAACTGCGCGATCCCTCGCAGCATGGCATCGCTCTCGGCGCGTGGGGCGCCGTCTTCGCGACGGCGGAAGGGCTGTCGTTTGCGCTGAGCGGCGTGATGAAGGACTGGCTTTCGCATTTGGTGCAGAAAGGGGCGCTCAGCCCCGGCTTGAATGTGCCGTCGGTCCCGTACTCTGCCGTGTATCACCTCGAGATTTTGATGCTGTTCGCCACCCTGGTGGCACTAGGACCTCTCGTTGCCCGTCGCGTCGCCGGTCAAGCCGAGCGCGATCACGCCAGCCGATCGTTCGGGCTGGCAGACATTCCCGCTTGACCATTCTTCAACACTCGGAGCCGTAGCGATGCAGTACATCGACGGAGCTCAGATCGCCCTGTATGCGTTCTGGATATTTTTCGCAGGGCTGATCATCTACATTCGACGCGAAGACAAGCGGGAAGGCTATCCCCTCGAATCACCGCAGGGGCCGCGTGATGGGTGGCCCAAGTCGGCCGGCCCGAAGACCTTCATTCATCGGCCGCACAGCGGCGAGGAGACGCACTGATGTCGGACATCAAAGCGGTGCCGGTCGACGGCTTCAATGGGTCGCCGCTGGTACCTACCGGAAACCCGATGATTGATGGTGTTGGCCCGGCCGCGTGGGCCGATCGTGCCGACGAGCCCGATCGCACGTTTCATGGCGCACCGAAGATTGTGCCGATGCGCCTCGATCCCACGTTCTCCGTCGCCAAGGGCGATCCTGATCCACGTGGTTTGCCGGTCGAAGCCGTGGATAAAGTGACGGCGGGAACCGTGATCGAACTGTGGGTCGATCGCGCGGAACCACAGGTGCGTTACTACGAGGTCCAGCTTTCCGGATCGGAACGACGCATCATGCTGCCCGCCGGCTTCGTGCAGTGGCCGAACTTCGGGCTGTGGGGCAATGACCGTCTGCTCGTCAAGTCGATCACCGCGGCGCAGTTCGCCGATGTGCCAGCGATCCGCCGCGACGACCAGATCACGTTGCTCGAGGAGGACAAGGTCATGGCATACTTCGCCGGTGGCCATCTGTACGCGACGGCCGCCCGGAGCGAGCCAATCATATGAGCCGTCACGAGGTGGGGAACGCCGAGTACATCAAGGGAGTCCCCCATCCGCTCCCCGCCGGCGAGCACGTGCTGTGGGAGGCGGCTCCGGATGCGCGCGCACTCGCGACGCACGTCTTCCATCGCCGGCTCGTGGCCATGTATTTCGCGGCCATGCTGGTGTGGTGGGGAATCGCGACGGTCGAGCCCGTGTCGAGTCAGGCGTTCGCCGTCGGACTCGGCATCCGGCTGGCGTTAACGCTCATCGTGTTGGCGATCGCGGAAGTCCTGGCCAGAGCCTCAGCTCGGACCTCGTGGTATGCCATCACGAATCGGCGCATTGTGCTGCGTCTTGGTGTGGTATTCCCGATGTCCATCAATATTCCGTTCTCGATCATCGATGGCGCACGCATCGGCACGTTCCGCGACGGGACCGGCCAGCTGGTCCTTACCCTCGGCAAGGCGCATCGACTCGCGTACATCGCGCTGTGGCCGCACTGTCAGGTGTTTCGATTCACGCATCCGGAACCGGTACTCCGCGCGTTGATCGATCCCAAGGCGGTGAGTGCATTGCTCGTCAACGCCATCGCCGCCGTCGCGGAGCCGAACGTTCGCATCGAGCGGACGGGAGGGCGGGGCGATGCCCCCGCCGAAACGATCGCGGCCGCACAACCGGTCGTCGCATGAGTGAGGTCTTCGCATGACCGGTCCTGTGCACTTTGAGGCGGAACCCGGCGCGCGGCCGGATGCACGGCCGCTGGAGGTTCCGAAGTCGGCGCTGGTGACGGCCGCGGCGCTCATCGCCGTGGTGTTCATGCTCTGCATCGCCGCCCGCATCTTTGGATTCGGCGCGTTCGCCGAACGGCAATCGGCGGTCATCGCCGAGCGTCAGCTCCTGTTTCTCGATGAGAGTAACGGCGGTATCCGCGTCGTCGATGCGACGACGCAGGGGCTGGCCGCGTCGCTGCCGCCCGGTACGAACGGATTTCTCCGCGGCGCCCTCCGTGCTCTCACGCGAGGACGTTCCAGTGCCGGTATCGGACAGGCGGTGCCGTTCCGATTGGTGCGCTACGCGGACGGTCGGCTGGTGTTGATCGATCCGACTACCAAGCGTTCGGTGACGGTTACGAGCTTCGGGTCCACGCAGGTCGAGTCGTTCGATCGACTCCTGCGACCGATGGCGCGTTCGGCGGCTGCCACGCCGTAGCGCGTCAGCGAAGCGACGCTTGGGTCGACAGCAGTCGCTTCGCGCTCGAAGCGACTGCCCCGTCCGGGTGTGTCGAATACTGCGTCAACAACACGGCAACCTCGGGATGCTCGAGATGCGACGCGAGCTCGAGCGCGCAGACGAGCGTGACCTGGTCGGGCGCGGATTTCACGATGGACTCGAATGCGCGCAGCGATCGGATGTACGCGATGCGGTCGGCCAACGTGGACAGCGGCGCGGGGAGGGGACGGTCGAGCGACGTGGCGCCACGGCCACCAACGAAGTCCGCGTTGCGGTGGCCGATGCACCCGCTCATCGCCTGATCGATTTTGCCGGCGAGCGTACCACCACAGCCAGCGAGCCCGACTACCGATACCCCTGCCCAATGGCGCAGTCGGCGGTGCGTGGCGGGCCAGGCGTGCGCTGCTACCACGCGCAGTCGGTCAGAAAAAAAGGATCGCATGAGGACC
>CAIUOO010000537.1 GCA_903900795.1 uncultured Gemmatimonadota bacterium
CCGTGCTTCACCTGCAGGTCCGTGACCGGCACCACCGGGAAGTTGCCGCGGAACGGCAGCCACTGCGCCCCGGCATCATACGACACATACACACCCGTTTCCGTACCGGCGTACAACAAACCTTTCCGCTCGGTGTCTTCACGCACCACGCGCACCGGCTCGCCGTCGCGCAGGCCGTTCACGATGCGCGTGAACGTGGCACCGTAATCCTTCGACACGAAAATGTGCGGCGTCGGGTCGCCCACGCGATCCTTGCGGAAGGACACATAGATCGTCCCCGCGTCGTGTGGCGACACGGCGATCTCGTTCACCAGCCCATCGCCCCACGACGCCGGCGTGATGTTCGCCCACGTCTTGCCACCGTCGCGCGTGCGCTGAATCAGGCCATCGTCGGTGCCCACGTACATCGTGTTCGCATCGTGCGGCGACTCTTCGATCACCACGATCGTGGCGTACACTTCGCCGCCGGCGCCCTCGTTGGTGATCGGACCACCGCCCCAGCCCTGACGCGTCTTGTCGTTGCGCGTGAGGTCGGGCGAGATCGGCGTCCAGCTCTGTCCGCGCGTGGTCGTCTTGAACAGCACGTTGCCGCCGTGATACACGACCTTGTCGTCGTGCATCGACACTTCGATCGGTGCCGTCCAGTTGAAGCGGTACTTCGTCTTGTCGGTGGGCTCGGTGAGGTTCATCTCCGGCCACGGCATGATCGTGCGCATCAGGCCGTTGGTGGCGTCCTGCTCGTCGATAAGTCCCTGATAGCAGCCGCCGTACACGTAGCGCGGATTCTTCGCGCTCACGCCCATGTTGGCGCTCTCGCAGCCGGGCCCTTCGGTCCACTCGCGAATGCCAATGCTGCCACCGTCGCTCTTTGATTGGATGATCACCGAGCTGTTGTCCTGCTGGCCGCCGTACAGCTTGTACGGAAAGCCATCATCGACCGCCACATGATAGAACTGCGACGTGGGCTGATTGTCCTGCGTGCTCCAGCTCTTGCCGCCATCCAGCGAAATCGACGCGCCGCCGTCGTTCGCGTTGATCAGGTAATTCGGATTGGTCGGGTTGATCCAGAGGCCGTGATTGTCACCGTGCGTGGCGGGCACATTGGCGAACGTGCGTCCGCCGTCGATGCTCTTGAGCAACGGCGCGTTGCTCACCCACACCACGTCAGCGTTCTTCGGATCGGCCGTGATGTTCATGTAGTACCACGAGCGCGTCTGGATCAGCCGGTCGCCCGACTGCTGACGCCACGTCTTGCCGGCATCGTCGCTGCGGAACAGGCCACCGTTCTCCGCTTCCACGATCGCAAACACACGATCGGGATTGGCCGGCGACACGGACACGCCGATCTTGCCCACCAGCTTCGGCAATCCGTCTTGGGCACGCTTCCACGTGTCGCCGCCGTCCACCGACTTCCAGATCCCGCTGCCGGCGCCACCGCTGCGCACCAGCCACGGCGTGCGCTGATGATCCCACATCGCCGCGTACAGAATGCGCGGGTTGGTGGCGTCCATCGAGAGATCACTCGCGCCGCTGAACGCGTTCTCCCCCTTCAGCAGCTGCGTCCACGTCTTGCCGCCATCAGTCGTGCGATAAATGCCGCGGTCACTCGTGCCCTTCCAGCGATCACCCTGCACCGCGACGTACACCACGTCGGGATTGCCCGGGTGCACACGCACGGCCGAGATCTGCCGCGAGGAGGTGAGGCCGATGTGCGTCCAGGTGCGCCCCTGATCGGTGCTCTTGTACATGCCGTCGCCATACGTGGACGACTGGCCGCGGATCGCATGCTCACCCATGCCCACGTAGATCACGTTCTCATCGCTGGGCGCCACGGCAATGGCACCCACCGACCCCGTCTTGAAGAAGCCGTCGGAGATGTTGCGCCAGCTGTTGCCGGCGTCGTCGGTGCGCCAGAGCCCACCGCCGGTGTAGCCGGCAAAGTAGACCAACGGCTGCGACGGCACGCCCACGGCGGCCACTGAGCGGCCGCCGCGGAACGGGCCGATGTTCCGCCACGAGAGCGCCGTGAAGGTGGTCGAGTCGAGCGCCGGGAGGCCGGCAGCGGCCGCTCGCGGGGCCTGAGCATCCGCGACCGATGGAGCCGCCACGGTCTGGAACAGGACGCCGCAAGCGAGCGGAAACAAAAGTGCAGGAATGCGCATGGGAGAACGCTTGGAAGGGGTGGAAAGGGGACCACAAAAAGCTAGCACCTGGCGATACTCCCCGGATCATGCTCGCCACCCGCTTCCGGCGCACGGCCTGATCGACTGGCGGGACTGTCGCGCGCTCGGTCGGGGTACGGTGGGGAACTGATCACGCAGAGAGTCAGAATGCGCAGAGAACGCAGAGCCGCATACGAGCCGGTTTGCGCCGTTTACCGTTCTCAATTGTTGATGTTGTTCTCTGCGACCCCTGCGCTCTCTGCGCCTCCGTGTGATCAGGTCAGCAATGCCTCGGCCAACGCCGGCACGCGCTACATTCCGCCCCATGGCGTTCCAGTACTCTTACCCGCCCCGATTCAAACAGCTCGTAGCCAAGGTCCACTGGTCGACGCTGCTCATGATCGGCCTCGGCATCTGGGCCCTCCCACGTCTCCTGCCGCACGTGGGCGCGCTCGTGAACGTCACCGCGCGCGACCGCAGCACACCCACGTTCGCCGTACGCACGCTGGCCGATTCCACCATCACGTCGCAGTCCCTGCGCGGACGCGTGGTGCTCGTGAACGTGTGGGCC
>CAIUOO010000538.1 GCA_903900795.1 uncultured Gemmatimonadota bacterium
CGGCAACTGTTCAGCGAAGGTCAGCGGTTCGGTGACATGCTGCGCAAGAAGATCGCGTTCCCGTCGTCGGGCGTGAACCGGAAGGGACAGTCCTACAGCAACATGACCTGCATTCCACTGCCTGACGTGGAAACACGCAACAATGTGAACTTCAAGAGCTGAGGTTCCGACTGCGGCTTGTGTCACGCCCCCGCCGCGACTCCGGTCGCGGCGGGGGCGTTGCGTTGGGGCCGTCCCCGCCTGAGGGCCGGACCTCGGGAAAGGGGATTTCATGTGCAGATATTTGCGGTTTATCCCATCTGGAGGAATGTTACGGGATCTACTGACCCGTCGGGTCTAGTCCCCCTTCCCGGAGCGCCGCTCATGATTCGCAGATGTCGTCTCGTTGCCTTGGCCCTTGTCGGCAGCCTCACCGCGCTGGGCGTCGCCCCTCCCCTTCAGGCACGTCAAGCGACCGGTACGGTGGAAGGCAAAGTGACCCTGAGTGGATCCGGTGAGGTACTGCAGGGCGCCTCGATCGGCGTGGTGGGGACGCAGGTGGGCGCCATCACACGCGCCGACGGTAGCTATCGCTTCACGATGCGCCCCGGCACGTACGAACTGCGTGTGCGCATGCTGGGATACGCCGGCAAGACCGCCAGCATCACGGTGGCCGCGGGCGGGCGCGTCACGCAGAATTTCGTGCTGGAGAAGTCCACCACGCAGCTCGAAGCGGTGGCCGTGACCGGTTCGCGTGGCGGCGAGCGGACGCTGGTGAAGAGCCCCGTGCCGGTGGACGTGATCAATACGGCGGCGCTTAAGTCGACGGGCCGTGTTGAGACGGCGCAGATGCTGCAGGCGGCAGCGCCGTCGTTGAACTTCCCGCGCCCCGCCGTGGCGGACGGTACGGACCACGTGCGTCCGGCCACGCTGCGCGGCCTCGCACCCGACCAGACGCTGGTGCTGGTGAACGGCAAGCGCCGGTACACCAGCGCGCTGATCAACAACAACGGCACCGTGGGTCGTGGTACGTCTGCGGTGGACCTCAACGCCATCCCGGCGTCGATGATCGACCGCATCGAAATCCTGCGAGACGGCGCCGCGGCGCAGTACGGCTCCGACGCCATCGCGGGTGTCATCAACATCATCCTGAAGGGCGCCGGCACGGGCGACGTGTTCAGCCAGACCGGCCAGTTCAACACCGACGTTCCGGGGCTCGGCAAGCGCAACGACGGCACCAACACGGTGGTCAGCGCCGACCAGGGTATTTCGTGGGGCAACGGCGGCTACTTCCATGCCGGCGTGGAGTGGCGCAACCGTGCCATGACCAACCGCACCTTCGCCGATCCGCGTCAGCAGTATCCCAACGGCGACGCCCGTGAGGCCACCGCGCAGCGGTTCACCCACTGGTCGGGCGATGCCGCGACGGCCGATCTGGTGGGCATGTTCAACGCCGCGCAGAACGTGAACGACAACCTGCAGCTCTACTCGTTCGGCTCCTTCGGCAAGCGTGATGGCCGCTCTACGGGCTTCTTCCGCCGTCCGTTTCAGACCGCACAGGTGGTCGCCAAGCTCTACCCGAACGGCTTCCTGCCGAACATCGAATCGAACATCGACGACATTTCGATCGGCGGCGGCGCCAAGGGCACGGCCAAGGGATGGGACTGGGATCTCAGCCAGGTGTACGGCGGGAACTCCTTCCAGTTCATCATCTCGAACTCGAACAATGCAAGCATGGGGCTCTCCAGCCCGACCACGTTCGACGCCGGCACCCTCGGCTTCGGCCAGGCGCTCACCAACTTCGACGTCACCCGCAAGTTCGACCTGAACGGCCGCCCGCTGCGCGTCTCGAGCGGTGCGGAGTTCCGCTGGGAGAATTATTCCATCGAAGCGGGTGAACTGGCCTCGTACGTGAACGGCGGCGTACCGGTGCTCGACGCGGCCGGCAATCCGGTGCGCAACAGCGCCGGCAACACCACGATCGCGCTGGTTGGCGCTCAGGTGTTCCCCGGCTTCTCGCCCAAGGATGCGCTGGATCGCTCTCGCACGGCCGGGGCGGCGTATCTCGACGTGGAAAGCGACCTGACCGCCAAGTGGCTGGTCGGCGCGGCCGGACGCTTTGAAAACTTCAGCGACTTCGGGTCGAAGGCCACGGGCAAGCTCACCTCCCGCTTCGCCGCCACCGAGAACTTCGCCATCCGCGGCGCGGCGTCGACCGGCTTCCGCGCGCCGTCGCTGCAGCAGAGCTACTTCACCTCCACGGCCACGACGTTCGTGAACGGCCTCCCGGTGGACATCAAGACGCTCCCGGTAGACAGCAAGGAAGCGCGTCTGCTCGGCGCCCGCGATCTCAAGCCGGAAAGCTCGGTCAACCTGAGCGCCGGCGTGACCATGCAGCCTACCAAGAGCCTCACCGTCACGGCGGACTACTACGACATCGCGATCAGCGATCGCGTTGTGCTCTCCGAGAATTTCATCGGCGCGGGCGTGGTCAACTTCTTCGCTCAGAACGGCCTCACGGGCGTAGGCGGCGGGCGCTACTTCACCAACGCCATCAACACCAAGACCACGGGCCTCGACGTGGTCGTGAACTACGGCCTCGACCTCAAGGCCAACGGCATTGTGCGCCTCACGGCCGGCTACAACCAGAACCGGACCAAGGTCACGAAGGTCGTGGTGAACACGCCGGCGCAGCTCGGCAACCTGAACGAAACGCTGTTCGGCCGGGCCGAACGTGGCCGCATCGAGCAGGGTCAGCCGCGCAACAACCTGGTGCTGAACGGCACGTACGAGAAGGGCGACCTGTCGCTCTCGCTGCGTGGCCAGCGTTTCGGCCAGGTGACCGGCGTGCAGGCGCTGGCCACGGGCACGGCGCGTCAAGTGCCGGACCTGGTGCTCAGCCCGAAGTTCATCACCGACATCAGCGCGTCGTACAAGGTGCTCAAGCGCGCCACACTCACGCTCGGCTCGGACAACGTGTTCGACGTGTACCCGGACGCCATCACGGATCTCGGTAACGTGGCGAGCGGCTACAGCGGCCAAGGCACCTTCGGCGTGTATCGCTACTCGGGCCTCTCGCCGTTCGGCTTCAACGGCCGGTACATGTATGCCCGCGTGAGCTTCGGCCTGTAGGCAGCCATCGGGTCCTCCGGGACCCG
>CAIUOO010000539.1 GCA_903900795.1 uncultured Gemmatimonadota bacterium
GCCATCGCCGATTCCTGCGTGACCGCGCGCGCGGCCACCTGGGCGCCGCGCGCGCACCGGCGGACCGTGCGCGAAGCCGACCCCCTCACCCTCCCCGACGGCATCACCATCATCCCCGCCGGACAGTGCGCCCAATATCTCGCACCGGCGCCGTTGGGGCTGGTCCCGATGGACGAGGATCTGCGCGATGCGCTGCAGTCGCTCGGTCTGCGCACCGTGGGCGCATTGGCCTCACTCGACGCCGGCGATATCGAAAAACGCTGGGGCCCCAGCGGCCTCACCGCGTGGCGACTCGCCCACGGCCACGATCCCCGTCGACCGGGACTCGTACGCGTAGAAGCCGCGCGCAGTGCGAGTGTGGAGTTGCCCGCGGCGGTGGAGAGCACCGAACCCGTGCTGTTCGTGTTGCGCGCGCAGCTGCAGCGCCTGCTGCGCGAATGCGTGGAAGACGGACGCGCCGCCGCGGCGGTCGCGATCACCCTCGTGCTCGACGCCGGCCGTCAGTATCCCATCGACGACATCGGCAGCGAGATGCGCGGGCATACGCACGTGCCCGAAACGTCCGACGACACGACAACGAAGGACGCAGGACGGAGCGCATCAGCACGAAGCAAGGAGTCACCCCCTGCCTCCTCCTCCCTGACACCCTCCTCCCTGCCTCCTAGGCCGTTGGCAGTTTCAGAAGTGTCAGCCGCATCCCTCCTCAGTATCCCCCAACGCTCCATCACGCGCGAAGTGCGTCCCGCGCGTCCGCTCGCGCGGCTCGAGCCGTTGTTCGATCAATGCCGCAGCCTGCTGGAACGGTGGCATATCCCCGCGCCGATCATCGGCGTCACCGTCAGCATTCCCGCCACCGCGCCACTCGCCGCCGATCAAGGCGACTTGCTGATCCCGTCGTGGCGCGACGCGGCCATGAATGCCGACGCCGTGTTCGCCCGCCTGCGTGCGGTGCTCGATCCCGACAACACCGGCACCGTCGTCGTGCACCCCGAAGCCGGCGACAGTCATCGCCCGGAAGACACCGGTCGCTGGATCAGCGCCGACGCCATGGCCCTCGGTGCCGCGCCGATTCCCGCACCGCTCACACCCACCTCACCCACACCCACCACCGCCGATGCCGTGCTCCGGTTGCTCGACACGCCGGAAACGGTAGACGTGGAAGCCCCGCACGGCATCCCCGACGCCGTGTGGTGGCGCGGCCAACGCCGATCGATCATCACCGCCGACGGCCCCGAACGGTTGAGCGGCGACTGGTGGCGTGCCGATACGTACGCCCGCGACTACTGGCGGTGCAATACTGATGATGACGGCGAACTGCTGCTGTACCACGAGGCCGGATCGCAGTGGTACCTGCAGGGGTGGTACGACTAACAGCGAACAGCCAACGGTTTAGGAGGCAGGGAGGAGGGTATCAGGAAGGAGGGGGCAGGACTGCACGCCGTTGCTGCCTCCTCCACCCTGACACCCTCCTCCCTGCCTCCTAGGCCGTTGGCTGTTCACCGTTCACGTCGACAACGAACTCCGCCCTCGACCGCCTCGACGCCCACTACGCGCGATGCACCCCCGGTCGCCCTGCCTCTACGGTGAACGCCGCCGCCGTCGCGATCGGGGCATCGGCACGATCCACGTACGGCACCACCCGATACTCGGTGGAGAACGACGTCGGCGTGACCCGGCACCGGGCATACCCGCGCTGCCCGTTGAAGAAGTGCAGATGCGCATTGTCCGCCAGCATGCCGTTTCCGACCGGCGTGCTCGCCGCGCCGTTTCCCCCGGAGCTGATCGACGTCCCCACGAACTCGGTACCGATCGGCCGCGACGACAGATCCTCGAGTCGCTCCGGCACATCGGCGACCCAGCTCACGTGCACGTCGCCGGTGATGATGATCGGATTCGCTACACGGTGGTCCCGCAAATGCGCATGCACGCGCTGCCGCTGCACCGCGTAGCCGTCCCACTTGTCCATGCTCAAGGCCGGCGTCCCCGTACCGTTCCACTCACGGGCGTCCGGCGCCACCCGACGCGTTGCCGGTACGAACGGCACCTGATTCGCCATCACATTCCACGTGCTGGTCCCCGCCGCGAGACCATCCAGCAACCACCGTTCCTGCGCCGCACCAAGCAACGTGGCACTCGGGTCCATCGCCCCGTCGCACCGCAGCACGAACCCATCGTTGCAGGGCTGCGGCGTTCGGTGCTGACGCGTATCGAGCACATCCAGCTGCAACAGCGACCCGAACGACAACCGGCGATACAGTTGCAGCGACGGCCCGACGGGCATCGCCGCACGGCGCAATGGCATGTGTTCGTAGAACGCCTGATACGCCGCCGCGCGACGGATCAGGAACGCGTCGCGCGGCGCCCCATGCTCCTCGTGATCACCGGCGTAATTGTTGTCCACCTCGTGATCATCCCACGTCACCACCCACGGTGCGGCCGCGTGGGCCGCCTGCAGATCCGGGTCACTCTTGTACAGCGCATAGCGGTTCCGGTAGTCCTCGAGCGTGGTGATCTCGGGGCCGTTGTGCTGGCGCGGCTGCTTGGCCCCGACGCCCCCTTCGTAGATGTAGTCCCCGAGGTGCACGACCAGATCCACCGCTTCCTGCGCCAGATGCCGATGCGCCGAGTAGTACCCGGCCTGGTAGTTCTGACAGGACGTAAACGCGAACGACATGTCCGCCGCGACGGCACCACGCCGCGGCGCCGTACGGGTCCGGCCGATGGGACTCGTCTCGCCGCCGGCGATGAAGCGATACCAGTAGTGGCGCGCAGGCTCGAGGCCATCCACTTCGACGTGGACGGCATGCCCCATCGCTGAGCGCGCGATCACATCCCCGCGTTGCACGACGCGACGGAAGCCGTCGTCCGTCGCGATTTCCCAACGCACCGTGACCGGTGCGTCCGACATGCCCCCGCCCAGCAACGGGTTGGGCGCAAGCCGCGTCCAGAGCACCACCCCCGTGTCGATCGGATCACCCGAGGCGACACCCAAGGTGAAGGGATACGCGCCACGCACACCACCACGTGGCAGTGGGCGCGACGCCCACGCCGCCACCGGGCTGGCGCCAAAGGCCAGCAAGCCAGCGAAGCCACCACCCAACGCGAGCAGTTCACGGCGCGTCACACGCCCATCGCGTAGCCGCTGTTCGAACGACGAAGATGTCATGATGGCCTCAGAATCCGTAGCGGGCGCCGAGCTGGATCTGGTACGGCGTTCCACCCTTGCGGATGGCACCGGCTGATTCGTTGATGGCGTAATCAAAGCGCTGCGTCGTGCGGTTGAAGCCGCTCACGGTCATCAGGTTGATGTCACCGATGGTATAACTGCCGCCCCAATCACGGTTGAGCAGACTGGCCACGTTGAACACGTCCACCATGAACTCGATGCTCTGGCCGCGCCACGTATTGACCGTCTTGGACACCCGCATGTCGATCCGTCCTTCCCACGGCGACCGGCATGCCGTTCGGTCGGCGATCCGTCCGAGCTGCGAGCGGATGCACGCGGCCGCCAGGTTGGAGGGATTGCTCAGCACCTTGCGCATCGACGTCGCCACGGCGGCCGGTGTCGATGGGCTGTCCGGATCGAACACAAAGGCCAGATCATTCACCAGCACCCCATCCCCGTTGATATCGGCATTCACCAGCAACGAGTACGGCGCCCCGGACGACCCGACGTACCGCCCACTCACCTGGAAGCCCCACAGCGAGGGCAGCGTGCCGTAGATGATGGCCTTCTGCCCGACATTCCACAGCGAGGTTCCCCACGCCGAGGCAATGTCGCGCGGGTCGCCCTTCACCGGCATGTTGGCCGAGGTGCCGCTGAGGCAGCAGTTCCACGCGTTGTTGTCCCGCGCGTCGCTGATCGAGAAGGAGGCATTGATCGAGCTCCGGCGCGGCAGGCGTAGGCCGGCCTCGAACACGATCCCCTTCTGTTCCGCGCGCCCCAGCGACGTGAGTTCAAACACCTCCGCGACCGCCGGAGTGATGCGATTATTGACGGCGTTGACGACGCCCGTCGTCGGAATACTCGCCGACGGCACATACACCGGGCGTCCCCCTTCGATCGTGAAGTACGGCTGCGCCACCAGATTCCGGTTGAAGATCTGATAGTTGTTGGCGGTGCGACTCCACACCGCGTTCAGCCCAAGCGTGAGGCGGTCCAGCACCGTGCGACTGTAGGCCACATTGGCCTTCCACGTGAAGGGCAGCTGATAGTCCTGTCCGATCATCTCGATCTGCGCGGGTGCCGCCGAGATTCCGGCTGGCACCCCGGGAATCGTCGTGGGGTCAGCGCGGTACGACGCGTAATCGGGTCTGGGGACCGTCGCGCCCGTCACGTTGATATCGGCGAGTTGCGTCCCATTGAAGAGAATGCTGTTGTAGAACGGGGCATGATGCGAGTTGGCCGTGAACGCGCCGCCACCGATCCGGACGACCTCGCGGCCATCGCCCCGCACATCCCACGTGATCTGCGCGCGCGGCAGCACGTTGTTCCAGTCCACCGGCATCGGCGTGTCGGTGCGAATGCCAAGGGTGCTGTCGGCCACGCGATTGTAGCCCGCGTCCTTCATGGCGAACGACACATCGTAGCGCAGGCCCAGATTTGCCGTGAGGCGGGGATGCGGGCGAAACTCGACCTGCCCGAAGAGCGAGGCATCGAGCATCGTCTGATCGACCGACGGAAACTCGGTGAGCAGCGGGACCTGCCGGACGAACCGGTTTGGCCGCAGCGTCTCCAGTTCGGCGAGACTATTGAATTCGAACCGACCCAGCTGCTCCTGCGCCACGAACTCGTCGGTGTACACCGTGAGCAGGTTGTCGGTACCCACGGTGACCGTGGCCCTCCCGAGTTCGAGGATGGACCGGTTGATCAGCTGGAGCTGACGCTCTGGAAGGTTGGCGGGCATGTTCCGGTTGCCGCCGAACTGCAGCTGTCGGTTGGTAGCGGTACCGTCGCTGAGCGTCGAACGCACGCGCACGAGACCCACGGGCAGGTAACCGGCGTTCGGGGTCCGCGCGACCGCGATGTCGGTGTACTGCAGCGTCGCTTCGTTCAGGAGGCGCGACGAGAGTGTGGAGCGCAGGGCGAGCGCCGCCGTGTTGGTGCGCTGCGTTTCGCGCCCCTTTGCCTCGTAGATGCCGGGGCCGGGGCCCGTGAGATCACCGCCGTCGAACGCAACGTAGTTGTTCCGGAACGTCAGGCGATGCTTCGACGACATCTGCCAGTCGAGACGGGTGAAGAGCAGATCGTTGGTCACCGGGAGCGTGAAGCTGCCGACCTGCTGCGC
>CAIUOO010000540.1 GCA_903900795.1 uncultured Gemmatimonadota bacterium
CCTGCGCCGTGATCTCCGCATCGGTGAGCGGGAACGGCAGCGTCTGGACGTCAACGGCACGCATACCGAGCGGCGTAATGGTCCGGGGCGTCATCACGGGTGACCCGTGCGACGGCGTGGGACGCAGGGGCGGGTGGAAGGCACTCATTCGCCAGGATCCTCAGGGCCAAAGGGACTCACGCCGGAATTGCCGCCGATCGACACCATGCGCTCGATGGAAATCCGTGCGCGGGCGGCGATATCGTCGGGCACCGTGATCCGATGCTGCATGTGCAGGAGCGCATCGCGCACCTTGGGCAAGGTCGTCACCTTCATGTACGCGCACTGCGCGCGATCGTTCGCCGCAATGAAGTGCTTGGTGGGATTGGCCCGACGCAGCCGGTGCAGAATGCCGATTTCAGTCGCCACGATGAACGTGTCCTGATCGGTCTGACTCGGGCGCTTGATCATGCCCTCGGTCGACAGAATGTGCACGTTGTCGGCGTCGATGGCGCCGGCGCTGATCGCTTCCACCACCGGCGTCGCGCAGCCGCATTCCGGATGGATCAGGAACTCGGCACCAGGGTGCTGCGCCCGCATGTTCGAGATGTGCTCGGGGTCTATACCGGCGTGGACATGACACTCGCCAAGCCAGACATGGATGTTCTCGCGCCGCGACTCGCGCCGGACGTGCGCGCCGAGGAACATGTCGGGGAGAAAGAGAATCTCCTTGTCGGCTGGAATCGCGTTGACGACGTCGACCGCATTGCCCGACGTGCAGCAATAGTCGCTCTCGGCCTTCACTTCCGCCGAGGTATTGACGTACGCCACGACCACCGCGCCCGGATGCTGCGCTTTCCAGGCACGCAGCTGTTCGGCGTCGATCGTGCTCGCGAGCGAGCAACCGGCGGCGAGATCGGGGAGCAACACCGTTTTCTGCGGCGAAAGGATCGCCGCCGTTTCGGCCATGAAGTGCACGCCGCAGAAGACGATCACCTCGGCTTCCGTCTTCGCGGCTTCGCGCGACAATCCCAGCGAATCCCCCACGAAATCGGCCACGTCCTGGATTTCCGGACGCTCGTAATTGTGGGCGAGAATGACCGCGATCCGTGCCTTGGCGAGGGCGCGGATTTCGGCGGCGAGAGCGGGATCGTAGTGCGCTTCGAGAATGGTCATGCTATAACTGCGGAGTAGGGGGTACGGAGTAGGGAGTAGGGGGACGCGTCGGGGTGTCTCCCTACCCCGTACGCCGTACTCCCTACTTTGCTGTTACCACGTGATATGCTTGCCCTGCCACTTCCGGCGGGTCTTGGGAAAATCGCTCCGGAAGTGCCCGCCACGCGACTCCTTGCGCAACAAGGACGCTTCCGTGACAAGGGTGGCGGTGGTATGCAAGTTCCGCTCTTCGGTGGCGCCCGGTGGCAGGCGCTCGCCGATCTGCTGCAGCGCGGCCAGGCAGCGTCGCAGCCCGGGGGCGGTACGGGCGATCGACGCATGCACCCACATGAGCTCGCGAATCTCGTCGGCGGCCACCTGGGCGGCGCCGCGATCATCGAGGGCCGGGACTTCCCATGCGGTGGGGTCGGGAACGGGCAGGTCCTGTGGCGTCTGGACCATGTCGCGGGCCACGCGCTCGGCGAACACCAGCCCTTCCAGCAGCGAGTTGGAGGCGAGCCGGTTGGCGCCGTGCACACCGGTGCGGGCCACTTCCCCCACGGCGTACAGCCGCGCAATGCTGGACCGACCGGCAAGGTCGGTCATGACCCCGCCCATCATGTAATGGGCGGCCGGTGTGACGGGGATCGGCTCGTGCACCGGATCGATGCCGCGGGCGCGGCAGATGGCCAGGATGCCCGGAAAGCGCGCGCCGAACTCGGCGCCGAGCTTGGTGGCGTCGAGCAACACCGTGCCGTACTGCTGCTGCTCGCGGAAAATCTCGCGGGCCACGACATCGCGGGGGGCGAGTTCGGCCAACCGATGGCGCTTGGGCATGAAGCGCTGCCCTCGGCCGTTCAGCAGGACCGCGCCCTCGCCGCGCACCGCTTCGGAAATCAGGGCGAGCGGATTTTCCGGCGTATCGAGCGCGGTCGGGTGGAACTGGACGAATTCCATGTCGGCCAGCCGGGCACCGGCCCGATGGGCGATGGCAAAGCCGTCGCCGGTGGCCACCTGCGGGTTGGTGGTGTATCGGTAAATCTGACCGCACCCGCCGGTGGCGAGCACGGTGGCGTCGGCCACAATCTCCACGGCGCGACCGGCGATGCTGGCCCGGACGCCCGTGCACTGGACCCCGTCCTCATCCTCGAGGAGCAGCAGATCGAGCACCCGCGCCATCTCGACCACCTGAATGTTGGGCGACTCGCGCACCTTGGCCACCAAGGTCCGGGCCACCTCGGCCCCGGTCTGGTCGCCGTGGGCGTGCACGATCCGGTGCCGGGAATGCGCGGCCTCTTTCCCGAGCTTGAAATCGCCATCGGGATCGAGATCGAATCGGGCCCCCGCCGCCTGCAGTTCGCGCACCCGGGCCGGGCCTTCCTCCACCAGCACCTGCACGGCGGCGGCGTCGCACAGCGCTGCACCGGCGGCGAGCGTATCCTGTCGGTGCAGGTCGGGCGAGTCCCCGGCGCCTAAGGCAGCCGCGATGCCCCCCTGGGCGTAGGCGGTGGCGGAGTCGAAGAGCGTGCGCTTGGTCAGGACCGTCACCGGTCCATGGGCCGAGGCGCGCCAGGCGGCATGGAGGCCTGCGACTCCACTGCCAATCACAAGGAACCGCGTGCGGATCCGGTCAGTCATAGTAGTTTCAACATAGGACACTGGGTCCCCAATAGAACCCCTGGCCGGCTTGCTGGCCCATTCTCCCGCTCTTTTTCGCTTTGGAGACGTCATGCGTTTGACGTTCATGGCCGGCTTCGCGACCGTGGTGTCGCTGTCCGGAGTAGCTCTCGCGCCTGCTGCACTCTCGGCCCAGCCGGGCGGTGGCGTGGCCCCGCAGTGCACGATCGATCAGAACAATCCGAAGGAACTGGCGCTGATGTCGCTCAAGTTCCAGAGTGCCCGTAACGCGCCCACCCCCGAGGCGCGCAAGAAGGCCCTGCGCGACATCGTCAAGGAACTCGACACGAAGCCCGAGCGCTTCGCGAAGAATCCCGCGGGCTACAACTTCTCGCTCGTGCAAGCGCTCACGATCTGGGGCGTCGAGCCCGGCCTCGCTGATGCCCCCGCCCGTGGCGAACTCGGATTCATCACGAATCCCGCCGAGCCGTACGACATCCTCGTGAACATGGACGTGGCGTACAAGGCGATCGTGGCCGCGGTGCCCGCGTGCGAGGCCGAGATCACGGGGATGCGTATGAACGAAGTGTGGCTGGCCGCGACCAAAGCCGCGCTCGACGCGTCGAACGCTGGCAAGCTCGATTCGGCCGATTACTTCGCGAAGCGCTCGATGCTGATGTCGGCCACGAATCCGTATCCGCACTACGTGATGGCCAGCACGGCGAACGCGCGCAACAACCGCGCGGTTGCCATCATGCACTGGAAGCATGTGATCAAGTATGCGGCTGACGACACGACGTACCGCGACCTGAAGAACAGTAGCATGTACTACGCGGCCATGAGCCAGCTGGAAGATGCCCAGGCCAAGACGGGCGACGAGCAGAAGACGGTGGCGCGTGAAGCGGCCGACGGTTTCAAGGCCTTGCTGACCGCCACGCCGGATAACCCGGATGCGCCGAATCTGCTGCTGTCGTGGGCCGATGCGCTGACGGCCGCGAAGGACACGGCGCTGATTCCGACGGTGTATACGCCGCTGCTCACGCAGGCGTCGGCCACCGATATCGCGCTGGCCACGGCGGGGGTGATCGCCACGCGGGCCAACAAGTCGGACGACGCGCTCAAGCTGTTCCAGGCGGCGACGGTCAAGAACCCGTTCAACCGCGACGCCCAGCGCAACGTGGCTGCGGCGCACTACGCG
>CAIUOO010000541.1 GCA_903900795.1 uncultured Gemmatimonadota bacterium
AAGAAGTTCCTGCACGCCGGGCCGGGCTACGGCGGTTCGTGTTTCCCGAAGGACACGATCGCGCTGGTGCGCACGGCGCAAGAATACGGATCACCGGCTCGGCTCGTGGAGACCGTGGTGCAGGTGAACGACACACGCAAAGGGGCGATGGCGTCACGCGTGCTGGCCGCCTGCGGCGGCTCGGTACGCGGCAAAACGGTTGGTGTGCTGGGCGTCGCGTTCAAGCCGAACACCGACGACATGCGCGACGCGCCGAGCCTGGCGATCGTGCCGGCACTACAGGATGCCGGCGCGACGGTGCGAGCCTATGATCCCGCCGCGATGCACGAAGCGAAGGCACTGCTGCCGGGCGTGCACTGGTGCGAGGACGCCTACGACGTCGCGATCGGTGCCGACGTGCTGGTGATCATCACCGAGTGGAACGAGTTCCGCGCCTTGGATCTCGATCGGATGGGGACGTCGATGACACGGAGGGTCCTGGTCGACCTCCGCAACGTCTATCGCGCCGAGGAGGTCCGCGAGCAGGGCTTCGCCTACACGAGCATCGGTCGGCCGTAGTGCCCGACCGCCCGGCGCGCCCAGTCAGTCAGGGGGCGACAGCCGGGCGCGCTCGTTCTGCGCGTTCCCGACGCCACCCATATCCCGCCCGGTTTCGTCGTCTGGCACCGTTCCTCCGCTCGAGCGCCCCGGGCCCCAGACGAACGCGGCAAAGCCCACCAGAAACACCAGCGCGAATCCGAACCACTGCATCGCATACGACTGATGTGGTCCCTCCGACGGACTCGGCGGCGGCACGCGCGCGGCCTTCGCGATGTCGTACATCGCCGTGTCACCCAGCGCGAGGAGCACGAACGGCGCCAGCGGATGGCCGGTGAGGGCCGCGATCGTATCGCGATCGAGTAGACGAACGGCGCGGGTCGCGGTCTGCATCTGCACCATACCCGGCGTGTGCGCGGGAAAGGCGAGCACGAGCGCGTCGAGATCGAGCGTATCCCCTTCACGCGCTGCGTCACGATCGAACGTGCGGCCATCGGGCGAATAGACAAAGCCGCGCAGCACGAGCACCGCGGTATCGCCCCACGCGCCATCGAGCGGTCGCACCGGCGTGAGCAGGTGCACCCCGGGTGAGCCAGCCTGCGAGCGCGTGGCGTGCACCACCTCACCGGCGTAATCGGCGACGCCGCGCAGGTGCACACGACGCCAATGCGATTCGGTCGTATCGACCCCCCGCAGTGTGGAAACGCTCGCCACGGGCATCGTCCCGCGCGCGAGCACGATCGCGTTCTGCGCGCGCCGCTGGGTGAGCCGGTCAAGCTGCCAGACGCCGAGCCGAATGCACACGGCGGCGGCCACGACCGTGAGCACGCCGAACAGCAACGTCTTCGTGCGGTGTCGCGTCATGAGGCGTTCAACGGCTTCTCGCGCTTCGGCTCCTTCAGAGCCTTCAACCGCTTTGACCTCTTGGCCGGCTTCGCCGGCGTGGGTGCTGTCGTGTCCGCGTCACGCGGTTGCCGGACATCACGCGCTGCACGATCGGCCAAGACATCGATCAGGGCGCGCACCTCCGGCGGCTGGGCCGGCAGCAGCACGAGCATGCTCAGTGGCGGCAACGACACGGTGACCGATTGCGGGAAGCCGTGATACGGCACCAGCTCAGCTTCCGTCGTGTCCGCCACCACGTATCCGCTCCCACCAAACGAGGTCACGTCGGAGTTGAGCCCCACGTGATAGGTGCTCATCGCCGGCGCGCCCAGTCGGTACGCATCGCGCGGCACGGGCGTGAGATTGAGCACCACGATCGCGTGTGACGACCCATCGTACCGCGCGTACGACAGCACCGACTGTTCCTTGTCGGCGACGTCGATCCAGCCGAAGCCTGAAGGCTCGTGGTCGCGCCGCCAAAAGCACGAATGCTGACGGTACAGGGCGCCGAGCGATTCCATGAACGCCATCAGCCCCTGACGGCGGGCATCGCCCATCAGATGCCATTCGAGACTGATGTCGTGATTCCACTCGTGATGCGACCCAAGCTCCGTGCCCATGAAGAGCAGCGACTTGCCGGGACGCGTGATCGAGTAGCCGATGAGCGCGCGGAGATTGGCGAACCGTTGCCACACATCCCCGGGCATCTTCTCGAGCAACGACTTTTTGAGGTGCACGACTTCATCGTGCGACAGCGGATTCATGAACCGTTCGCTGTACTCGTACATCATGGCGAACGTGAGCTTGTCGTGCGCGCCCTTGCGGAAGAAGGGATCGACTGTGAAGTAGTCGAGCGTATCGTGCATCCATCCCATGTTCCACTTCAGCGTGAAGCCGAGTCCACCCTCGCTGATGGGGTGCGTAACTTTCGGCCACGACGTACTCTCTTCGGCCACCGTGATCACGCCCGGGTGCAGCGAATGCACGGCATGATTCAGCTGCTTGAGGAACGACACCGCTTCCAGGTTCTCACGGCCACCGAATCGGTTGCGAAGCCACTGCCCCGCTTCGCGCCCGTAGTCGAGATACAGCATCGAGGCGACCGCATCGACACGCAGGCCGTCGATGTGAAACTCCTCGATCCAGTACAGGGCATTCGCCAGCAGGAAGTTGCGGACTTCGTGGCGCGCGTAGTTGAAGATGTGCGTACCCCACTCGGGGTGATCGCCGAGTCGCGGGTCTTCGTGTTCGTAACAGGCCGTACCGTCAAAGCGGCGCAGCGCCCAGTCGTCTTTCGGAAAATGCGCCGGCACCCAATCCAGCAGCACGCCGACTCCCGCCTCGTGCATCGTATCCACGAACGCGCGGAAATCATCGGGCGACCCATGACGCGATGTCGGCGCGAAATAGCCGCCCACCTGATAGCCCCACGATCCACCAAACGGATGCTCGAGCACGGGCAGCAACTCGACGTGCGTAAACCCCATGCGCTTCACATGCTCGGCCAATCGCGGCGCGAGCTCGCGATACGTGAGCAGGCGATTGTGCTCCCCACGCATCCACGACCCGAGGTGCACTTCGTACACGAGCATCGGTTCGCGCAGCGGGTCGGCGTCGGCGCGCTGGGCCAGCCAGGCACCGTCGTTCCAGCCGTACGTCCCACGCGCCTGCACGATCGACGCGTGTCCCGGACCCGGCTCCATCTTGAACGCGTACGGATCCGTTTTCACGCGCAGCGCCCCACTCGGCGACCGGATCTCGAATTTGTACAGCGTTTCCGCGCCCACACCAGGCACGAACACTTCGAATACGCCGCTGGCGCCAAGGCGCCGCATCTGATGCGCCCGCCCGTCCCAGTCATTGAACGTGCCGATCACCGACACGCGCGTGGCGTTCGGCGCCCACACCGCGAACGACGTGCCCGCCACGCCGTCAATCTCGCACACGTGCGCTCCCAGCTTCTCCCACAGCCGCAGATGGCGTCCTTCGTTGAAGAGATGAAGATCCATCTCCCCGAGGGTGGGAGGGAAGCGATACGGATCGTCGCACAGCACCACGCGATCATCGCCGAATGTGATCTCGAGGCGATACGCCATCGGGGCGGCGCGATCGCTCAGGAAGAGCACGAACAACCCATGTTCATCACGCGTCATGGGCCACCGCTGCTCACCGAACATCACCGCGATGGACGCCGCGTTGGGTTGAAAGGCGCGGATCGCGACCCCTTCGACACCATCGAGGGTGATCGGATGCGCGCCCAGCACGTCGTGCGGCACGGCGGATTCGCCTCGAACGATCCGCAGCGCAGCGTCGGTTGATGCAGTCGGCACAGTCATGCGTGAAGTATATCCCCCGAGGCGAGCCGCGTCAGAAGAGCGATGGCTGATCCCCGATCGACTGCGGGTCCACGGTTGGCAGCCCGAGCCGTTCCTGTAGCATCCGCACCGACGCCGGGCCGTGTCCGGCGAAGTGATTGTTCACGAATCCAAAGACCTCACGCACCTGGCCCTGCAGCACCGGAATCATGCGGCTCCACGCGTCGAGCTCGGCACTGCGGTCGACCTGCAGTCGCGAATAGTCCACGATCGCCCGGTCGGGACCCATCCAGCGCAGGTACGCGAAATCGGCCGTCGGCTGCTCACACAGCTTGAGCAACCACTCTCGTGGGATCCATCGCCCATCGCTGAGGGCGAGGGCCACCCCGTGGCGCCTCAGCAGCGCGAGCGTACCCTTCCGCACCCAGGACGCCTGACGGAACTCGACCGCGAAACGGAGATCGGGTGGCAGGGCCGGCAGAAAGGCGGCGAAGGCGTCCATTTCCGACGGCGAGAAGTCGGGGCCGCACTGTATCAGCATTGGCCCGAGCCGCGGCCCCAACTCGCGCATCCGATCGGTAAACGCCTGCAGCACGTCGATGGCATCCACAAAGCGCCGCTCGTGTGTGATCTCCTGCGGGAGCTTGCAGGTGAACGTAAACTCGGTCGGCGTGCGAGACGCCCAGCCGCGCACCGTGCTCACCGGCGGGATCGCGTAAAATGTGGAGTCGATCTCCACGGCGTCGAAGGCCCGCGTGAACGTGCGCAGAAAGTTCACCGGACGTGTCCCCTCCGGATAGAACGGTCCCACCCACGCCGGATAATTCCAGCCTTGCGTACCCAATCGCAGCCGTGCCGGACACATTACCGATACGTCTCGAAGAACCCGCGGCCACGGCCGCTGAGTACCCGACCGCGGACGCGGCCGGCAAGCTGTGCTTCGCCGGCCATCTGCACAAACCACGGCCGGCGCAGCCCGCGCGCCGACTCGCTGTCGCCGCGTTCCACTAATCCGATCCGGGTGTCCGTCACCACCGCATCGTCGACGGTCAGCGTAAGCCGCAGCGTATCGGTGCCGCGTACGTCGATCAGCTCGGCCGTGGCTGGCACCTTGAGGATACCGGTCGCCGTTCGGACGGCACGCGCATCGTCATAGCGAATCACTCGTGGCCGGAAGAGCGCGAGGAAGCCCTGCGCATCGGTGACGTACACGAACAGCGGCGCGTTGCCACCGGCCGTGGCGCTGCCCGTGGCGCTGCCCGTGGCGCCGGCCGAGTCCTCCGGCGTGACGCGGCCATACAGCAACGTGTACTCGCCGGCGCGGGCCGATCCCCATTCCCAGGTGACGCCGCGCCAGCCGCCCCAGTTGTGATCGTGATACGCCTGTGCGCCGTCGAATTGTTCGCACACACGGGCCACACAGAGCGAGCCCGTGGCGTCGGCGCGTAACGCCGGCACGGCGTACCCCGACGTGAAGTCACCACTCACCAGCGTCGCCCCGGGGAAATCCACCCGCGGTGCGGGCGACACGACGAGATCGAGGGTGAGCGCTGTGCCGACCCCTTCTTCACGCACGTCGGCGCGCACGGCGTACCGGCCGTCGGGCAGCACGCGCACACTGTCGTTGCCGATCGTGAGATCCGCATCGCGCGTGGAGAAGCGCACGCGCTCCTTCGCAATCTTACGACTGAATCGACGCGGCACACGGCCGCGCTCGTGCAACGTGACGAGCACTTGCCCGCCCCACTGGTCGCCGGTGACATCGCCACCCACGATGAAGGACACGAACGCCCAACGATTCGCGTCGGGGGAAATCACGTTGAAGTAATGCCACTCCCCCCACGAATTGCGATTCGCCATCCCCGACGTAGGCAGATGGAAGTGATCGATATCGTGACGCAGCTCGGCCAAGGTCGGGGTCATCCAACGGCGATCGCCGGCATCATCCTCCCACGCCCCGCTGGCCACGGTGGGCAGCGCACCAAGCGTGCGCGTGGCCGACGGGATCTCGCCGCTGGCCCGCACGGGATGCTCGACGCCATCACTCGTGGTGACGTACAGCAGCTTCCCCTCGAGTTGCGGCGCCGCCACCGTCACGACATCGCTGAGCCGCGGTGCATTGAGCACTTGGCGGTGCACGAACCGCGCATTGGGCACCGAGAAGAACAGGCCGCCCAGACCACCAGTCGTGAGCACCTCGATATCGATACCCTCGGGCAACACCGTGATCGTGCCACCACCGACCAAACGCTCTTGGCTCGCCTGGCGCACCATCGCTTCACCAACCGCCAGCAGCACGATCATCACGCCCACGCCCACGCCGAAGCCACCGCACAGCAAGAGCGCCCGCAATGGACGCGACGCGACCGAGCGCCACGCCAGTAACTGCGCCATCGCCAACCGGATCGCGCCGCCGTTGGTGCTCACACACCGGTCCGCGCATACATTCGAATGTCCGACGCGACCCGGCCATCATGCAAGCGGATCACCCGTTGGGCGGCCTGCGCCACGACCGCATCGTGCGTCACGAACACCAGAGTGCGTCCATCGCGGTGCAAGCGCCCGAAGAGCTCCAGCAGCCGCACACCGGTTTCCGCGTCAAGCTCGCCCGTCGGTTCGTCGGCCAACAGCAACGCCGGCTCGTTGGACAGCGCACGCGCGATCGCAACGCGCTGCTGCTCGCCGCCCGACAACTGCGTGGGGCGGTGATCGAGCCGGTCGCCAAGGCCGACGTAACCGAGGAGTTCGCGGGCTCGCACCTTTCTCGCCCGCTTGTCCATACCCGCTTCGGCGAGGGGGAGTTCGACGTTTTCCGAGGCCGAGAGCGTCGGCATGAGGTAGAAGCGCTGGAAGACGAACCCGATGTGCCGCAGCCGGAAGTCGGTGGCCTCCCGATCCGACAACGACGCCGTGTCGCGTCCGTTCACCAGCACGCGGCCCGTCGTGGGTCTGTCCACCGCGCCGAGCAGATGCAGCAGCGTGCTCTTGCCGCATCCGGACGGCCCCGTGATCGCCGCAAACTCGCCGCGGGCAATCGTGAGGTCGATTCCGCGCACGGCGTGTACGAACGCGCTGCCCATGGGATAGCTGCGCACGACCTGTTGGCAGGTGATCGCCGGCGCACTCGCCGGTCCCCGCTCAACTCTGGATCCTTCGCGATATTCCGTCACGTCAACCAATGGCTTCCTCGCGTAACGCGCGAGCGATGGGGATCGAGGCGGCGCGCCATGCCGGCAGCAGTCCGGCCAGCGTTCCTGAGGCGAGCAACAGCACGAGCGCGCGCCATCCGGCGTCCGGGCTCCATACGAAAAAGTCGAACGCCGAGGGCAAGCCCGGGAAGTCGCGCAGAATACCATTGAGCCACTGAGCGGTAACCAATCCCAGGGCCAGGCCACCCGCAATACCGGCGCTGGTCAACATCAGCCCCTCAAGAAACACCTGTTGCAGCACGCCGATGCGCCGCGTGCCGATGGCCCGCAACACCGCGATCTCGCCGCGGCGTTCGTTCACCGACAACGTGACGAGCGTGGCGACGAGTAAGAAGCCGATGCCGAGGCTGATCGCGCCGAGCACGAAGGCCAGCTGCCGGAAGTACGAGAGCCGCTCTTCCACCTGACGAATCGCCGTTTCGGTGGAGATCGCCGTCACCCGCAGCTGCGTGGTGGCAATCCACGCGCGCACCGACTCCACGGACGCGGAATCACTCCGACGCGACTCGGCCATCGCCAGGGACATGCGGTCGCGAAAGCCGGGCCCCAGCAACTGACGCAGCAAGGCCAAGTCGAGGGCCATGACCGGCGTTTCGCCAGGCACGTAGATGAAGCGCCCCATGCCGCCGATCACCACGCGGCTTGAGCGGGCAGCGGTGCGCAACTGCGCATCGAGCCCCGATGAGACGGTGATGGTGTCGCCAAGGGCACGCCCTGCGCGCGTGAGAAAGGTCTGACTGACGACGATGCGAGGCAGCGGTGCCACCGCACTGGTATCTGCGGCCGAATCGGTGCCTGTGATGTCGGTGCCGGCTTCGAGCGCGTAGTCACCCTGCACCGCCTGCTCGAGACCCAGCGTGAAGGCGGAGGGGATCCGGGTGCCGTCGATGGTGAGCGTGGCACCAAGCGATGGGCTGACGGCCTTGATGTCGGGATTGGCACGTAAGGCGCGCACAATCGCGCCGGCACCGTCGATGGTGGCCTCGCTGTCGAACGGTAACGTGCCCTTGGGCGATACGCGCAGCTGATAGCCGCGCGTGAGCAGCAGCGAGCGGAACGACTCGCTCATCCCGGTGGCCAGCATCACCATGTCGAGCAGCAGCGCCGCCGCGACCGCGATGCCGAGCATCGCCAGCGTGGTGCGCGCGGGATGTCGGCGCAGGGTGGCCCACGCCATCATGAAGCGCATGGTTCAGCGCCCCATGAGCGACAGCGGTGACGACTTGACCAATCGCCAGCCGGCAGCGGCCCCTGAACCGATACCCAGCACGAGCGAGAGACCGGTGGCGAACGCGAAGATTTGCGGGGTGAGCAGCGCGAACACCAGCGGCGTGCGATAGAGCTGCTGGAAATGCGCATTCACAAGCAGCGACGCGATCCAGCCAATCCCGGCGCCGAGCACACTGCCGATGAGCGATACGATGGCGGCCTCGATCACGATCGCGCGCACCACCGTGGCGCGGGAGATCCCCATCAATCGGAGCGCGGCGATATCGCGGCGCCGTTCTTCCACGCTGAGCAGGAGCAGACAAAGCAGGAACACCGCACTCGCCACCACGGTGATGATGCCGATAGCGGTATGAAAGCGTTCGACCACGCGGAAGGTGCGCGAACTCTGCACGGCCACGTCGCGTGACTTGTGCGCGCGGAACCCGAAGGCCACATGGTTGATGCGCGCCAACGCCGAGTCGATCGACTGGCCCTCGCGTGTGCCGACGGCGAAGCGGTCCACCCGATCGTCGAGGTCAAGGAGCTGTTGCAGGTGATCGAGGTGCACACGAATGCGGTACTCGCGACGCGCGACCTCGGCCGGATCGGCCTTTCGCTGGTAGATCGCTGCAATCGTAGCGCTGTCTCCGGGCTCGCCGGGCCGGGCCGAAATCCGCACGCGTGCGCCGACGGCCAGTCCGAGATCCTCGGCCATGCGCGCGTCGATGGCGATGCCACGTTGGGCGTTCGCACCTTGAGCGTTCGCACGTTGGGCGTTCTCACCTTGGGCGGCCAACGGCGACGCGATGGCCACGCCGAGCGCGACGGCGGCGACGCCCCGCAGTAGCGTCTTCACCGACGATCGCTCAACGAGCGGGCGATTTGCGTGATCTCGGTTGGGGTGCGGCAACAGACGGAGGCGCGCCAAGGGAGCCAAGAGCATCGGCAGAGCGTGGACCAAGAGAGGGCATCGCCTCCACCAATACCTGAGCGGCCAGATTGGGTCCCACCACCGGCTCGTTCATCCCGATGCGCAATGTGAGCGGTCCATCAAAGGGGGCGCGCGACACCATGGTGACCTCGGCGCCCGGCTGCAACGCGATTTCTGCGAGATAGCGTAGCAGCGACGGATTCTTGTCGCTCACACGCAGCATGCGCGCCGTTTCGCCCACCGGCAGTTCGGCCAAGGTGCGGTGCGGCGGCTCCTCCATGACGCCGTCGACGGTGGGAATCGGTGCCCCGTGCGGATCGGCCGTCGGGTGCCCGAGGGCAGCCGCCATGCGCTCAATGAGATCGTCAGACGCCGCGTGCTCGAGGCGCTCCGCCTCGTCGTGCACGCGATCCCATGGATACCCGAGGACCCCGGTGAGATACGACTCGAGGATGCGATGACGGCGAATCGTGCGCAGCGCCACCTGCCGCCCGCGCGGCGTGAGCTGCACGCCGCGATACGGCACATGATCGAGGTAGCCCTGCGTGGCCAGCCGACGCACCATGCCGGTCACCGACGCCGGCGCCACGTCGAGCGCGCTCGCCACATCACTGGTGGCGGCCGCGCCGAATCGGCTCTCGAGCTCGTAGATCGCCTTCAGGTAGTCCTCAACCGGCTCGGTCAGTGTCGGCGTAGGAGCCGCCGTGGGCGTAGCAGCGTCAGGCGCGTTCATGCACAAAGATCAGCGGGAGGCGGCACGCGCGGGACCCCCCACGGGCCCTCGGACCATGAGCACCGGCACCATGGTCCGGTGGCGAACGCTATTCGCCGTCGTGCCATAGATCACGTCCTGAATGCCCTTGTGTCCGTGCACCGCCATGGCGATCAGGTCACACTGCTCGCGATCGGCCGCGGCCACGATCTCGCCCGCGGGATCACCACCGGCAAGAATGGACTCGGTCTCGAAGCCAGCGCCGCGCATCGAGGCGCAGCAGGATTCGAGGTATTCGCGGTCCAGCCGCATCTCTTCCGATTCCCGCAGCTTGAGGGCGAGTTGGTTGCGTGCCGCCCAGCCATCGGCCACGTGGATCAGCACGATCGATGACGAGCAGAGCTGCGCCAACTGTCGCACATGAGCGAGGATGACCTGGTCGTACGCGGAGTGCTCGAGCGGCACGAGAATGCGACGGTACATCAGGCAATCCACCCGCGAATGGTTTGGAAGAGCAGCCAGATATTCAGCGTGGCAATGACGCCCGCCACGACGTACGCCGCAATGCGCAGGCCGACCGAATTCACGAACTCGCCCATCTTTTCGCGGTCGGAGGTGAAGCGCACAAGAGGGAACACGGCGAACGAAAGCTGCAGCGACAGAATGACCTGGCTGAAAATCAGCAGTTTGGCCGTGCCGCTCTCTCCGTAAAGTACCGCCACGATCGCCGCCGGCACGATGGCGATCGCCCGCGTGATCAACCGGCGCAACCAGGGACGGATGCGGAGATTGAGGAATCCTTCCATCACGATCTGACCGGCCAACGTCCCGGTCAGTGTGGAATTCTGTCCCGACGCCAGCAGGGCCAAGGCGAACACCGCACTCGCGCCCGCCACGCCCAGCAGCGGCGTGAGCAACTGGTAGGCGTCCTGGATCTCGGCGACTTCGGTGTTTCCGCTGGTGTGAAACGTTGCTGCTGCCACGATCAGAATCGCGGCGTTGATGAACAGCGCGAAGCTGAGGGCGATCGTGGAGTCGAGGAAGGCAAAGCGTACCGCCTCGCGCTTGCCCTCTGCGGTTTCCTCGTACTTTCGCGTCTGCACGATGGACGAGTGCAGATACAAGTTGTGCGGCATTACCGTGGCCCCGAGAATGCCGATCGCGATGTACAGCATCTCCGGGTTGGTGAAGATCTGCGTGGTCGGGATGAATCCCCGCGCCACCGCGCCCATGTCCGGCTTCGCAATGAACAGCTCAAACAGAAAGCACCCGCCCACGACCGCGATGAGTGCGATCACGAGCGCCTCGAGCATGCGGAAGCCCTTGTTCTGCAAATACAGCACGATCAGCACGTCGACGGCGGTGATCGCAATACCAACAGGAAGCGTGATCCCAAAGAGCAGATTCAGCGCGATGGCGGTGCCGATCACCTCGGCGAGGTCGCAGGCGGCAATGGCAATTTCGCACAGCACCCAGAGGGCAAAGGCGACGGGCGGCGAATAGTGATCGCGACAGGCCTGTGCGAGATCACGCCCGGTCACGATGCCAAGCTTGGAGGCGAGGCCCTGCAGGAGCACCGCCATCAGGTTCGACAGCAGGATCACCGAGAGCAGCGTGTAGCCGAAGCGAGATCCCCCGGCGAGATCGGTCGCCCAATTGCCCGGATCCATGTAGCCTACGGCCACCAGATACCCCGGGCCCGCGAACGCCAGCATTTTCCGGAACCAGGTGGCTCCATTCACATCGACGGAGCGATGCACCTCGGCCAGCGAGGGGGCCAATCGCGCCCGACGCCAGCCGAGCTCCGGGGCGGGAGCCGCCCCCCCGCCGACGTCGTGCTCCGACGAAGCGCCCAGGTCAGTATTCGTAGCAGCCATACCCGAAAGTTAGGTGAACCTAACTTTTTTGACAAGGCGAAGCGTTCCGGCGCTTCACCTTGTCACCAGCCGGCGGCGGTGCCGTCGCGGCGCGGGTCGGCCACGCCGATCCGCTTGCCGTCTTTGCGCACGAACACGGCGTGGACGCCGCCGAAGCTGATGTCGCGTACGCGACTGGCCGGCGCGTAGCCGCGCGTCACGAGCGCCTGATACACGCTCGTGGAGAAGCCCGGTTCCACTTCCACTTCCTTCATGGTGCTGCTGGCGTGGATGCGCGGCGCCGACAGCGCGATGGCGGGATCTTCGCCGAAGGCGAGCATGCGAATCGTGACCTGCGTGATCGCCGGCTGGATGTACTGTGAGCCGGCGGCACCGACCACGAGACGTACCTTGTCGCCGTCAAGAATCAGCGTCGGCGCCATGGTGGAATTCGAGTAGCGGTTCGTGCCGCGCGTTTTGGCGTCGAAGTTGCTGCCGCCGGAGTTCAGGAAGAAGCCGTCCGTGTACACGCCCGAGCCGAACAGCACGCCGACGGTCGTGGTGGCCGACACGGCGCTGCCGTCGCCGTCCACGACGGCGAGGTGCGACGTGAAGCTCTGTCCCTCGTCCCCTGTCGTGGTGTCGCGCGATGCGCTGTTCCCGGAACCCGTGCGCAGGACCGTCGACGCTGGGTATGGATTGAACTTGCCACAATTGCCCGGCGCCGCGAGTGTATCGAAGGCCCAGGGATTGCCCGCCGCGGCCGTGTCGGGCAGCGCGCCACCAACGAGTCCCGCACGCGAACGCGCGTAGTCGGGATGCACGACGCCACGCGACGGCACGCGCAGCGCCGCCGGGTCACCGCGATGCTCTCCCGCGTCGGCGTTCCCGATGCGCATGATGTCGGCGAGCTTCGCCACCGCCGCACCATTCTCGGTGAACGACCCGGCGTCGGCAACGCCCGCGGCATCGGCCATCTGCAGCATCTCGAGTACCGGCGCGCCACCCATTGGCGGCGGCGCACCAAGCAGCGTGTACCCACGCCACATCGTGCACAGCGGCCGCATGGCCGTTACCGGATAGGTATTCATGTCGCGCACCGTAATCAGGCCGCCCTGCGCCTTCACCTTGACCGACAACCGCTCGGCGATGCCGCCGTTGTAAAACACGGTGGCGCCTTCGCTCGCGATGCGCTGCAGCGTGGCCGCCAGCTCCGGCTGCACGAGACGATCGCCAGGGCGCAACGCCTCACCACGCGGCATGAACCGCGCGGCCGCCAGCGAATCGGCCATCAGCTTGTCGCGCGACGACACGATGGTGCGGGCTAGCAGTGGTGACACAATGAACCCGTCACGCGCCAGGGCAATGGCGGGCGCCATAACCTGCGCCCGCGTGAGCTTGCCCCACTTGGTGTGCGCTTCGAGCACACCGGCCACCATGCCCGGCGTGCCGGCAGCGCGTCCCGGACGACGGCCGCGCGAGGTGTCGGCGCGGGCCCACGCCTCGTCTTCCCCCGCCCGCGCATAGAAGGACAGATGCTCTACCGTCTTCGTCCTGGCGTTGAAGAAGGTCATGGCGCCACCGCCACCGAGTCCCGTCTGCGACACGTCGGTGACCGAGAGCGCGAACGCAGTCGCGGCGAACGCGTCAATGGCATTGCCGCCTTGGGCGAGGATGGTGGCACCGGCAGCGGCGGCATCGGGATGCGAGGCGGCTACCATGCCGCGGTCGCTCTCGACACGCTTCCCGGACATCGGCGCGACCGCAGCCGACGGGCGGATGCAGCCCGTGGCCAGCACGCCAGCGAGAAGCATGGCCGTCGTGGCCACGGTACGAGCGGAGCGGTGGAGCGCGAGACACGTCGGCAACGTTGAATCCTCTGGTGTGATACGGGGAGGTGCAGCGGT
>CAIUOO010000542.1 GCA_903900795.1 uncultured Gemmatimonadota bacterium
CAGCGGTGGTGCTCGCACGGGCGGCAACAGCCACCGCCACCGCAACAGCTACCGCAACGGCCAGAACACGGAGACCACGGATCACACGGAAACAACACAGATAAGCAGAAAGCGCTTTTTGCGTATTTGTGGCGGTTTCCGTGTGATCCGTGGTCTCCGTGTTCTGGCCGTTGCTGTTCGCTCTGCGCGCATGTCCCCGCGAACGCCGCCGCTACACCGCGTGGGCATCCAGCCAGTCGGCCGTCAGTGACCCCACCTCATCCCGGCAATAATCCGCCGAGATAATGTGCCCGCATCCCGTTATCCACTGCTGGCGCTTGTCGGCGCTGCCGAGTGCGGCGAAGTGGGCCTCGGCGTCTCGCGCCGCAATGCGGTTGTCTTCGCGAGACTGTAGATACAGCGTCGGCACCCATACGCGGGAAAGCGCTGCCTCGGCGTCTTCGGCCACGCGGCGCAGTTCGCTGAGCGTTCGCGCCGTCACCACGTCGGGGCCGAGGCTCTCGGCGCGGGCGGCTGGATCATGAATGGACGTCTCACCACCCTCACTACGCAGATACGGGACTACCAGGCGAGCAATCCAGGCACCGAACACTTTCCACTGCAGATTTCGCGGCATGCCCACGTACGGAGCCAGTAACACCAGCGCCGGCATGCCGGGTCGTTCGATGGCCAACAGAATGGACAATGCACCGCCCATGCTTTGTCCGACCACCATCACGCTGTCGAAATCGCGGCAAAGCGCGTCGTATTCGGCGAGCGCGGCCTCGCGCCAGCGCACGGCGCGCGACGACGCTGCCATGGTCTTGAGATCACGACCGTGACCCGGCAACAACGGTACGCGCACCGTGTAGCCTCGTGCATGCAGGTGTGTGGCCAGATAGGCCATCGACTGGGCAGTGTCGTTGAAGCCGTGCAACAACAGCACGGCGCGGCGCGACACGCCGTCATCCTCCGAGGCGCGCAACGTGAACCCGGCCGCGCCCTGCACAATGCCCTGCGCGTCGAAACGAAACCGACGGGCATGCGCGGCCTCCACGCGGGAGCGTGCGGCCGCGCGCCAACACATCATCGGACCCGACCGGCGCGACGGGTCAGTAGCGCGGCAACGAGGGATCGACGTCCAGGCTCCACGCGTCGATCCCTCCATCGATGTTGATGAGACGCGAGAATCCGTGCTGCAT
The DNA here is from genome assembly GCA_903900795.1 of uncultured Gemmatimonadota bacterium. Classification (GTDB taxonomy): domain Bacteria; phylum Gemmatimonadota; class Gemmatimonadetes; order Gemmatimonadales; family Gemmatimonadaceae; genus Gemmatimonas. Next base: position 1,182 of record CAIUOO010000542.1, read on the forward strand.
CAGCCAATTGGCGGCCATTTCACTGCGCATGCCGTGGTGACAGAGCAGTGCGTACGAACGCGACGGATCCAAGTCGCTCGCCTTCGCTGCCAACGCACTGAGCGGAATAAGCGTGCTGATCGGCAGATGTACGAGATCGTACTCCCACTGTTCGCGCACATCGATGATGATGGGCGGGTCATCGCCGGTGAGCAGGGCGGCGACATCGGCTGGATTGCAATGCTGAATCGACATGGGAGGGAGAGAGGGAATGCGGACGTCGCCGCACGTCGGGCAGTCAGGACGCCTGGCGACGGCGATGCGGTGCGAGTCCTGTGCCAACAGGTCCACTAACAGCAGGTGACCCACCAGCGGCGTACCAATGGCGGTCAGCAGCTTGATCGCTTCCGTGGCCTGATGCAACCCGATGATGCCCGGCACCACGCCCAACACGCCTTCTTCGGCGCACGTCGGTACCGTGCCCGGCGCCGGCATCACAGGAAAGAGGCAGCGATAGCATGGACCACCCGGCGCGGCGAACACGCTGACTTGCCCGTCGAAGCGCGCCACGCTGCCGTACACGAACGGAATACCGTGCGCGAGACAGGCATCGTTGATGGCGTATCGAGTGGGGAAATTGTCGGTGGCATCGATCACCACATCATGCCCGGCCACCAGCGAGGCCGCATTCGCGGCGCTGAGCCGCGTATCGTGCGTGTGCACGACCACCTGCGGATTGATGGCGTGCAGACGCTCACGGGCGACGTCGAGCTTGGCTCGCCCCACATCGGGCGTGGTGTACAGCAGCTGCCGATGCAGGTTCGTCACGTCAACCACATCGGTATCAACCAGCGAAATCGTGCCCACCCCCGCCGCCGCGAGATAGCTCGCCGCCGGCGAACCAAGCCCGCCGGCACCGACGATCAGGACACGCCCGTGCGCCAGCCGTTCCTGTGCCGCGGGGCCAAAGCCCCGCAGCACCAGCTGCCTCGCATAGCGCGGATCGGAAGGATCGTACACAGCCGAACGATCAGCGCTTCGCGGGGGTCGACAACGCGCTGCGCGCCGCATCGACCGCGTCGGCGGCGGCGCCGAATCGCGCCGCCAGATCGTTGATCTCCGCCACCGTCTCCACCTGCGTGCCGTACCGAATGGATTCGTTGACGCCAGGGAAACTCATCGTCGAGTAGCCGTTATCGACGTCCGACGCGTAAATCAGCGACCGGTACCACGGACGGCTCTTGAGGCCGGTCGGGCGGGCCAGCGCACGCTCAACGCGCAACAACGCACTGTTCGCCGCCGCCTGCGCGGCCGGCGTCACACCGGCGGACAGCGCGGCATCACGCGTCGTGGCGAAGGCATTCGCGCTGGTCTCGAGGCGGGCGATCGCCGCCGTCAGGGGCGCGGTCGCCGCGGCATTCCACCCCTTCTGCGTAAGCCCGCGCTCGACCGGCGCCACGTAGCGCTGCATCGTCCGCGCGAACTCGGCGTAGTCATACGGCAGCACCTGCGCGTTGGCGAGGCGCAGCAACGTCGCCGCCCCGATACGCGCGGCCGTGGCGTGATACTGAAACCCCGGATCGCCGAAGCGCTCCATCCAGTCGAAGGTGTCGTACGCTGAGTGGTAAATGCCGGACGGTCCACCGAAGCCCCAGTCGGCCATCGGAATACCGAAGTGGTTGTAGAAGCCCGCGAAGTCGCTGCCTCCACCCGGATCACCCATCGGCGGCTCGAGCGTGTCGGCCCGTGTGCCGGTGGCCGACCGCCACGTCTCGTACACTGTGCCGCGTCCACGCGGATCCTCCACCTGCTTCGTCACGTCCCGCAGCATCGCCCGCATGGAGGGCGATCCGCCGCCCCCGAACTGCGAGCCCTGCGCCGAGACGTCCTGATTGAGATACGCCACCGCGCCGGCCTTGAGACGCAGCGAGTCGTCTTCCACGTACTCCGTGCTGCCCACCAGCCCCCACTCTTCGGCATCCCACGTGGCGAACACGATGGTACGCTTGGGACGATCGCCGCGCTTGGCCATCTCCGAAAGCGACTGCGCCGCCTCGAGGACACTCACCGTGCCGGAGATATTGTCCGCGGCACCAGGCCCCCACGAGTCACGATGCGACCCGATGTACACGTATTCGTTCGGATACGTACTGCCACGCAGAAGCCCAAGCGTGTTGTGAATCTGCTTCGTGCCGGCGGTCGCTTCATCGGTGGTCACTTCGACGCGTACGCGCACCGGACCCGGGCCGACGTGATAGCGCAGCGCCATCCCGCCCTGCCAGTTGCGGGGGATATCGGTGCCCCGCACCTGCGCCAGCAACGCCTGCGCATTCGCGGCGCTGATCGGCACGACCGGCACCTTGGGCAC
>CAIUOO010000543.1 GCA_903900795.1 uncultured Gemmatimonadota bacterium
AAGGAAGCGAAGAACCTGTTCGTCGACGCGCAGATCAATCTGCCCAAGGGTGGTACGTTCGCCCCGGACGCGATGCGCCAGTACATGGGCTTCGTGATGCAGCTCGATCCGAACGCCGACCAAATGATCAAGGCATTCTGTAAGTAGCACCGCCTCTGTAGGACCCCCGGGCCCGCCGTCGCTCCGACGGTGGGCCCGTTCGTTTTCTCCCAGCCCGCAGGCGGGATCACAGCGCGACGATCACATCCGTGCGCACATACGGGTAATGCACATTTCTGAACGCGTCACCATCGCTTGACGGTGCACTCAGCACCTCACTAACATGACGCGCCCTAACGAGCCTCCAATAAGCGCGTGAGCCCGGTCCGTACTCTCCCATCCGGGCGCGTTGGCGCCTACCACGTCCCAGTGCTGTTGGCCGAGATCGAAACGCTGCTCGCCGGCGCCTCGACCGTGCTCGACTGCACCTTGGGCGGTGGTGGGCACACCGCTGCCCTTCTCGAACGTGGTATGCGTGTCACCGGCGTCGATCGTGATCCGCGGGCGCTCGCGGCCGCGCGTGAGCGATTGGCCGATTTCGAGCGCGCCGGGCAGTTCCGCGCCCTGCTCACCAACTATGCCGCGCTCGACTCCGGCGGGCTGTCCCCCGACGAGCGCTTCGACGGCATTCTGCTCGACCTTGGTGTTTCCTCGCACCAGTTCGACGATCTCACCCGCGGCTTCACGTTCCGCGAGGGCGCACCGCTCGACATGCGGATGGGTACCGATGCCGAGACCGACGCCGGTGAGTTGCTGAACACGATCGACGAAGTCGATCTCTCGGCGCTGCTGCGCGCGTACGCCGACGAGCCGCGCGCTGCGCGCATGGCCCGCGAGATTGTGCGGCGCCGGGAGCGCCGCCCGTTCGCGACCGCCGATGATCTCGTCGATGCCATTCGCGCCGTGCTCGGACCGCGCAGTGGGGCGCCCGACTTTGCGCGCATCTTTCAGGCCATCCGTATTGCCGTGAACGACGAACTCTCGGGGCTCGAGCACGCGCTGCCGCTACTGCGCGACCGTCTGACGCCCGGTGGTGTGCTCGCGATCATCAGCTATCACTCCGGCGAAGATCGCCTCGTCAAGAATGCATTCCGCGACTGGAGCACGGCCTGCATCTGCCCGCCGCGCCAGATGATCTGCACCTGCCGTGGCGTGCCGCTCGGGGAGACGCTCACGCGTCGTCCGATCAACGCCACCGAGGAAGAAGTGGACGGGAACCCGCGCGCCCGCAGCGCGCGCCTGCGCGCCTGGAAGCGCGCAATCTGATGGTCACCACGTCCACCAAGCGCACCACCCGTCGCTCCCCACGCGGTCCGCTCAAGGGCCGCGCATGGATCGCGATCGGGTTGGGTGTGTTTATGGTGGTGGCGTCGCTCGTCGTGTGGCGGCGCAGTGTGGGCGTGGCGACTGCGCGCGACATGCGTCGGCTCTCCGATCGGCAGCGGGCGCTGATCGCCGAGAAGACCACCCTTGATCGCGATATCCGGAGCGCCACGTCCCGCAGTCGCGTCATCGCGGAGGCCGAACGCCGGCTCGGCCTGCATGTGGCCACCGACGCGCAGACGCGTATGCTGTCCGATTCGATGCTCGCCGATCCGGTGCGTGGCGATACGGCCGCCAGCGACTCGGCCTCACGCTCGTGACGCGCGCATGATGTTCGGACCGATTCGGAGCGCGGCGGCCGATGCGTCGAGGCTCATCCCCGACGATCCCGCCGCGCCGGCCGCGGTCAGTCGTGTGCGCACGATGATCGTGCACGCCGGTCTGGTGCTGTTTGCCGTCGCGATCCTCGCACGGGCCGTCCAGCTGCAGATTGTGGAGCACGAAACCTGGCTGCGTGTAGCCGACCGACAGCACGTCGATCAGCAAACAGTGAAGCCCCTGCGGGGGGCCATCACCGACGCCACCGGCACGGTGCTCGTCGAATCGCGAGAGCAGGTGAAGCTGAGTATTGCACCGAGAGAAATTCGCGACGTGCGCCGCCGAAACGCCAAGCGTGGTGAGCCGCTCGTGAAAACGCGCGCCGTGCTGCGCAGCGGGCTGCGCGCGCTGTCCGTATCCGAGGCGCAGATTCGTAAAGCACTCGACACGAATCAGAAGTGGGTCGCTCTACCGAAGCTCTATCTGCCCTCGGATGTCGAGCGGTTGGCCGGCTTGCCCGGTGTGCACGTGGAGCGAGTCCGCCGTCGGATCAATTCGGCCAGCGACAACTTGCGCGGCGTGCTTGGCGCCGTCGATGCCGATGATGCCCCCGTGGGCGGCATCGAGCTGGAGCTCGATGCCGTGCTGCGTGGGCAAGCCGGAAGCCGAGCGCTCGTGAAGGATCCGAAGGCCGGGTACGTGGAGTCGCCGGAGCTCTCCAGCGTGGATGCGCTGCCCGGGCACACGGTCACGCTCACGGTGAATCAGGCGTTGCAGGAGATTGCCGAGAACGAGTTGAAGATGGCGCTGGTCCGCACCGGTGGCACGGGCGGCGACGTGGTGATTCTCGATCCGCGCGACGGCTCGGTGCTGGCGCTGGCCGGCGTGCGTGATGGGAAGTCCGCGAGCACGAGTACACCGATGGCGCTGGCCTACGAGCCGGGGTCCGTTATGAAGCCGTTTCTGGTGTCGCGTCTGTTCGACATGGGCAAGGCGACGCCCAACGAGATCATCGATACCGAGAACGGAAGCGCCATGGTGCGCGGCCGTCGGCGGCCGCTCACCGACGAACACAAGGCCCCGCAAATGCCGGTGCGCGATGTCATTCGCTTTTCCAGCAACATCGGAACCGCCAAGCTGGCACTACGCCTGACGCCGCGCGAAGAGTTCGAAGCTATGCGCGACTTCGGCTTCGGGTCGCTCACCGGCGTGCCATATCCCGCCGAGTCGAAGGGGTCCCTGCCGCTGCCGGCGCGGTGGAGTGGCACGACGCAAACGGCGGTGGCGATCGGCTATGAAGTGCTGGCCACGCCGCTACAGATCGCGCTGGCTTACGCCGCCATCGCCAATGGCGGCGAGCTGCTGCAGCCGGCACTGGTGAAGGAAGTGCGCGACGCGCAGGGGACCACGATCTATCGGCATGAGCGGCGCGTCGTGCGGCGCGTGCTTACGGCCAAGACGGCGCGCGCGATGCGCGGGATGTTGGCATCAGTGGTCGACAGCGGCACCGCGACCTCCGCCGAACTGGCGACCTACGATGTGGCCGGCAAGTCCGGCACGGCGCGGCGCAGCGAGAACGGCCGGTATCTCGACGGCAAGTACAATGCGACCTTTGCCGGCATGTTCCCGGCCCAGGCGCCGCAGTATGTGCTCGTGGCACGCATCATCGATCCGAAGGGGACGTACTTCGGTGGCATTGTGTCGGGTAGCCTCGTGAACGGCATCCTGCAGGCCGCACTCGCCACCCGCTACGCGGCGCTCGATCGCAACGCACTGGCGGAGGTTGCGAAGGCCATGCCAGTGCCGGTGGCGACGCCCAAGTCTCCCACGGCCCTTGCGCTCGCGGCACGCGACTCGGCGCGGCGCGACTCGCTGTTGGCGCCGCCGCCGCCCAAGGCGGAAGCGACGCCCGCCGCCGCGCGCGTGGTGGTGATGCTCCCGATCATGCCGGCCGCGATACCGAAGCGTGTCACGAGTGATGTACGCGAGATGCGGTCGATACCCACGGTTTTCGGTCTCGATGTGCGTCAGGCCACGCGCACGCTGTACGCCGCCGGGTTTCAGGTCAGGATCGCGCGCGGCGCCAACGTACGGACACGTCCCGCCGCCGGCACCCTGCTGCGCGTGGGCAGCACGGTGCAGCTCGAGATGCCGCGCATGGAGGCGGCCAAGTGACCCGCTCCTCTCGCGTCGTCGACGTGAGCGTCCTGCTCGACGCATTGCGGGA
>CAIUOO010000544.1 GCA_903900795.1 uncultured Gemmatimonadota bacterium
CTCCTGCCGCACGTGGGCGCGCTCGTGAACGTCACCGCGCGCGACCGCAGCACACCCACGTTCGCCGTACGCACGCTGGCCGATTCCACCATCACGTCGCAGTCCCTGCGCGGACGCGTGGTGCTCGTGAACGTGTGGGCCACCTGGTGCACACCCTGCCGGGTGGAAATGCCGCTCCTCGAGGCCACGTGGAACCGGCACCAGGCCGCCGGGCTCGTGGTGCTCGGGGCGTCGGTCGACGCGGGCGACCCGCACACGGTGCGTGACTTCATCAGCGAGCGCGGCATCAGCTATCCCATTGCCATCGTGGGCCCCGACGTAATCCGCGAACTGGGCGGCGTACGCGGCTACCCCACCTCAATCCTCATCGGCCGCGACGGGCGCGTACGCCATCGCGTCATGGGGCCGATCGGGCCGCTGTCGCTGGAGCTGGCGATCAGAAGAGCATTGGCGGAGTGACTCACGACCCCAAACTTCAACTTACGACTCAAGACTCACGTGAGTGGTGGGTTATGAGTCCAAGTTCTGGGTCGTGAGTTAAATGGTACGCGGCGCCCCCTACCGGTACCCCTGCGCCTGCAGCTCGAACAACTCCGCATACCGCCCCTTCCGCGCCAGCAGCTCCTCGTGCGTGCCCATCGAGTCTACCGCGCCCTCATTCAGCACGAGAATGCGATCGGCCATGCGCACACTCGAAAAGCGATGCGATATCAGCATACTCGTGCGCCCGGCGCTCAACGCCTTGAAGCGCTGAAATACCTCGAACTCCGCCCGCGCATCGAGGGCGGCGGTAGGCTCGTCGAGCACCAGCAACTGCGCGTCGCGCATGTACGCGCGGGCGATCGCTAACTTCTGCCACTCGCCGCCGGAGAGCTCCACACCCGTGGAGAATCGTTTCCCGATGGGCTGATCATAGCCGGCCGGCAGCCGCGCAATCATCGCCGCCGCCAGACTCTGCTCGGCCGACTGCACGATGCGTGCGTTGTCGCCGCGCTCGTCGATGCGCCCCACCGCGATATTCTCACCGGCCGTAAGACTGTAGCGCACGAAGTCCTGGAAGATCACGCCCACGTTCGCGCGCAGCGCGTCGAGGTCGTACTCACGCAGGTCGTGGCCGTCCAGTAGAATGCGTCCCTCGGTGGGTTCGTACAGGCGCGCCAGCAGCTTCACGATCGTGGTTTTACCGGCCCCGTTCTCACCCACCAATGCCAGCGTTTCGCCGGCGTGCAGTGTGAACGACAAGTGGCGTACCGCCCATCGCTCGGTGCCGGGATACAGGAAGCCCACGTCCTGAAATTCGAATCCGATCGCGATCGGCGTCGGGAACGCGTACGCCTGTGCGGGGGAGTGAATGCGTGAGGTGATCGTGAAGAACGAGAACAGATCGTCGAGATACAGCGACTGACTGGCCGTACGCGAAAATCCGACCAGCAGATTGGCGAGCAGGTCACCGAGCCGACGGAATGACCCCGCGAGAAACGTGAGATCACCGATGCTGAACTGACCGGTGAGCGTGCGCCACGCGATGTACCCGTAGGCGGTGTAATAGCCGGCCGTGCCGATCGCGGTGAGCAGTCCCATCGTGCTCTCACGCTTGATCGCCAGCGCGCGATTGGCGCGGTACATGTCGAGCGAGATGCTTCGGAACCGGTCGATGAGGAACCGGTTCAATCCGAAGATCTTTACTTCCTTGGCGGTCTCCACACTCGCCCCCGTCTGCCGGAGGTACTCCAGCAGCCGGCGCTGCTGCGCGCGCGACCATTCCAGCGCGTACTCCAGCGCGTTGAAGTGCGCCTCACCCACGAATGCCGGCACGAGCACCACGAGCAGCAGCGCGATCAGCCACGGCGCATACACCACGAGTCCGGCCGCGAAGCTGCTGATGGTGATCAGCGTCTGCACCTGGCCGAACACCTGCCCCATCACGCCCAGCCCCTGGAACGTCTGCGTGCGGGCCCGCTCGAGGCGGTCCTGCACTTCGCTGTCCTCGAACTGGTCGAGATCGAGGGTGGCCGCGTGTTCCATGAGGCGGGTGGTGGTGCTGATCGAGAACTGCAGCCCCAGCATGCGATCCACCAGTGCCCCCCCGCGTGACAGCGCATCGGCCGCGATCGCCAACAGGAACTCGAACAGGATGAGCTGCAGCGTGCGATCCAGTAAACCGCCGGCCACCCACGCACTCCACGTGTCGGGGTGCCGCGGCAGCGCCGCCGTGCGGATCACTTCGTCGATGATCAGCTTGCCCACGTACAGCGTGCTCACCGGCAGCAGCGAGCGGATGAGCCGGATGCTGATGGTGGCCATCGTGAGTGGCGCGCTCGTGCCCCACACGAGCAGAAAGAGCGGTCCGACGTGCCGGAGCGCGCCGAGCCGCTCGCGGAATGATTTGATGGGCGGTGGGGACTGTCTCGGTCGGGCCATCAGATGAATCTGGATACGCACCCCCGTGACGGCCATCGTAAGCCGTCGATAATTTCCGGGATGCGCATTCTGTCATCGCTTCGACTCTGCCTGAATCGCCGCACGGTCCGGCTCGGTGCCGTTGCCGCGCTCACCGCGCTTTCCTCGTGCGGCACGGGGCGGGGGCTTCGCACGACCACCGGCGCACGTGCCGCGGCCACGCGCCTCCCGATACAGCTCGACGGACACTTCGATGATTGGACGGGAGTGCCCGTGTGGTCACAGGCCGCCGCATCGTCCGGACCGCTTGAGGCGGCGTGGGCCACCGACGACACGCATTGGTGGTACCTGTCCTTCTCGGTACGCGACAGCATGAGCCACTCGGGGATGCCGGGCACGCTGCATCTCCTCATTGACACCGATGACCGCACGCAAACGGGCGGCACGGTATTCGACGCGGCGGTTGGCTTGGCCGGCGTCGATGTGGCACTCGACCTGTCGCGTGCCGACAAAACACAGGGCAATGGCGTCGGCGCCGGCGCCGCGTTGCGCACGGTCGGCCCGACCGGGCTCGGCGCGTACCGCAGTGCCTACGATCTCGATGTGGTTGCACTGCCCTCGTGGAGCGCGACCCGCTTTGAACTCCGGATCGCCCGCGGCGGCACCCGCGATGGGTTTGCGCAACTGGGGAGCACCGTTCGTGCCCGACTGGTCTTCGAATCCACCAGCGGGGCCATCACCGCGCTCCCCGCCGCGCGCTACACGTTCGCCACGCCACTCGATACGCGATCGCGAACGCAGCTCGTGTCGGCCATTCCGTCCGCAGCGAACGGCGCCGTGCGCGTCGTCCAGTGGAACGTCTCGGAAGGGTCGTTCCGGTCACCCGCCAACCACGCCAAGCTGTTGGCGGCCGTAGCACCTGACGTGGTCCTGTTGGACGAAGTGTATGCCGAAACGTCGGACTCCACACTCGCCGACTTCTTCGGGCGCCCAGAGCTGGCGGCACTGGGTCGCTGGCGCTTCGCGTACTCGCGCAGTGGCGGCCGACAGCACGCCGTGGTCGCCACCCGTGATCGCGACATCCGGCAGGCCCCGTCGATGATGCGTATGGAATATCCGGTGGGCGTGCTCGACAGTGTACGGGCGATGGTGCCAGCGGCCGCCCAGCGGCTGTTCGATATCGAAGCGACGGCACAGCTTTCGAGTACCGGCGCGTGGATCACCATCGACGGCATCGAGACGTTGTTCGTGGCGCTCGACTTGCAGAGCGGTGGCTTCTTTCGCAATGCGCAGGATCAGCTGCGCGTACTGCAGAGTCGCGCGATCCGCGCGGCGGTGCAGCGC
>CAIUOO010000545.1 GCA_903900795.1 uncultured Gemmatimonadota bacterium
GCGCCCGGCGTCACGTCGGCTCTGATTGGCGACCGGGTCACCGCGGGGGTGCTGCAGTGGCACGGCCCGCGACGTGACGCCGCCGCCGCACTGCGCTCCGTGGTCCGCGAGGGCGACGTGGTCGTGACCATGGGTGCCGGGGACATCACCAAGACGGGCCCCGAACTGCTCGAGGCGCTGCGCGGCTGATGGCCACCGCCGAGTTTGACCCGGGCGAGTCCTCGGCCAGAACGGCGAAGCCGAAAACGGCACCGAAGGCCCCTCGCCCCACCTGGCTGCGCTGGGTTCGGGGCGTCGGATTTCTGGTGGCGGTCGGCATCGTGGTGGGCGCCCCGTGGTGGGGCCCCCAAGCGCTTGCACGGCTTGACTACTTTCACGCCCGTCGCGTCGTCTTCGAGGGCGTGCGGTACGCCCGTCCCACCGAGCTCGTGGCCCGACTCAAGGTCGACACCCTGCAATCGGTGTGGCAGCCGCTGGAGCCGCTGGCCGAGCGCGTCGGCGCGCATCCCATGGTGGCGTCGGTGGTCGTAGAGCGACAGCTCCCCGGAACGTTGCTCATCCGCGTCGTGGAGCGCGAGCCGGTGGCCTACGTGCCTCGCCGGGGACGGCTCGAACCGGCCGATGGGACCGGACGTCCGCTGCCCATCGACCCCGTGCGCTATCCGTTGGACGTGCCCGTGGCCGCTTCCGCCGACAGCGCGCTCCTGCACCTCTTGGACGGGCTGCGCAAGGATGCGCCGCGCCTCTATGCTCGGGTCTCCCACGGCGAGCGGGCCGGAACCGAGGAAATGCGCTTTAACTTGGGCGGCGTCACGGTGCGAACGACGCCCGACGTGACCGTAGCGCGATTCAGGGACATATTACCTGTGGAAGCGGACCTCGCGCGGAATCATCTGCGTGCGGTGGAGCTTGACCTCCGCTTCCGTGACCAGGTGATCGCCAGACAGCCATGACTTCCGAACCCATTGTCGCCGCCCTCGATATCGGCACCGCCCACACCACCGCCATCGTTGCGGCCGTGCACGGCGATTTGCCGCGCACGCCGACGCTGCGCGTGCTCGGGGTAGGGCACACCCGCACGATGGGCCTGCGCCGCGGTGTGGTCTCCGACATCGAAGAGGCCACGCGCTCCATTCGGAAGGCCGTCGAGGAAGCGAGTCGCGTGGCCGGGGTCACGCCCGATTCGCTGTACGTCGGCATCGCCGGTGAACACGTGCGCGCAATGTGCTCCACCGGCGTCGTGGCCATCAGCGGCAATGAAATCCTGCGCACCGACGTCGATCGCGTGAATGAAGTCGCGCGCGCGATGGCCATTCCGCAGGACCGCGAGCTGTTGCATGCGATCCCGCAGGAGTATCGCGTCGACAAGACCGATGGGATCCGTGATCCGGTGGGCATGATCGGCACCCGCCTCGAGACGGAGATGTATCTCGTCACGATCGGCAGCTCGCCCGCGATGAACCTGCGCAAGAGCATCGAACGTGCGGGCTACAAAACGCGCGAGCTGGTACTCGAGCCGCTCGCCAGTGCGCTCGCCGTGCTCACGGAAGAAGAGAAGGAACTCGGCGTCATTCTGCTCGAACTCGGTGCCGGCACCACCGATCTCGCCGTGTTTCACGAGGGTAAGATCCGCCACCTCGGTACGATCCCGTACGGCGGCAACGCGGTCACCAGTGACCTCGTGCAGGGACTCGGCATCACGAACCATGACGCCGAACAGATCAAGGAAGCGTACGGCTGCGCCTACGAGCCGATGGTCGATTCCGAACAGGTGATCGCCATGCCGGCGTCGGCGTCGCACGGCGAGCGGCACATCTCGCGCGAACTGATGACGCACATCATCCATCAGCGCATGGACGAGATCTTTGACAAGGTACAGCGCGAAGTGCAGACGGCCGGCTTCGCCGGTCGCTTGAATGCCGGTCTCGTGCTCACCGGCGGTGGGGCGTCGCTCGAGGGCGTGAGCGAACTCGCCGCCGACGTGTTTGGCCTCGGCGTGCGCGTCGGTGTGCCGGGCGACAGCGTGGGCGGACTCGTGGAGCAGATCGCCGAGCCGCGCTTCGCCACGGCGGTGGGGCTGGCGCTGTATGGCGCGCATCGCGTCGCGCTGGGTGGGGTGATCGCGCGCCGTCCGTCGCTCACCGGTGCCGGTGTCGACAAGCTGGCCACGCGTGTGAAGACGTGGTTGCAGGACTGGTTCTAACCGCAACAGCGAAGCAACGAGTATGGCGTACGGGGTACGGAGACGGGTGTCTCGGTGCCCCGTCCTTGCTTCCGTCCTACTCCGTACTCCCTACTCCGTACTTTTTTAGGAGCTCTCCCGTGAACGTCGGTCTCTCCCGCTTCCGAACACTGCGCCATGCGCTTTCGCGCCATGCGCTTTCGCGCCATGCGCTGCTGCTCGGACTTACCCCCTTCGCGTCGCTCGCTGCCCAGCAGCTCACCACCGAAGCGCGCGATCCCAATCAGAAGCAGGATCCGACGTTCACGCAGAGCTATCAGGAATGGCTCGCCAATCCGAAGCACGGCAGCCCGTTGGTGGATCACCTGCCACTGGTGGCGGGCATTCCCACGCCGCGCGATGTGCTGGGCTATCACATCGGTGCGCCGCGCAAGCTCACGTACTACGCCGATCAGCTGAAGTACTATCGCGCACTCGCGGCCGCGTCGCCGCGCGTGAAAATCGAAACCATCGGTCGTTCCGACGAAGGGCGTGAACTCGTGGTGGTCTGGATCTCGTCCGAGGCGAACATGCAGCGTCTCGACCAGAACCGGAAAAGCCTCGCGAAGATCGCCGACCCGCGCGGCATGACCGAGGCGCAGGTGAAAGCGGTGCTCGCCGATACGAAGCCGCACTACCACTTCATGGGCGGACTGCACAGCGGTGAAACCGGTCCGTCGGAAATGCTGATGGAACTGGCGTATCGTCTGGTCACCGAAACCTCGCCGCTCGTGAGTCAGATCCGCGAACAGCTGTACGTGTCGATGACGCCGGCCGCCGATGCCGACGGACGTGATCGGAACGTGGACTGGTTCTTCCGTGGACTCGACATGGCGGCCGCGATTCCGGCGCCGGCGATCACTGCGGGCGGTGGCGGTGGCGGTGGCGGCTTCGGTGGCGGTGCCGGTGTGCCGTACTGGGGCAAGTACGTGTACCACGACAACAATCGCGACATCAACATCAAGCTGGTCCAGATGCGCGCGATCATCGAATGGTACTTCACGGCGTATCCGCCGATCATGCACGACCTGCATGAAGCGCAGCCATTGCTGTACACGTACACGGGTGGCCCGCCGCAGAATCCGAATCTCGATCCGATTCTGTTCGCTGAACTGCCGTGGTTCGGCAACTGGGAAATGGCCCAGATGACGAAGTGGGGCATGCCCGGCGTGTACACGCACGCGTTCATGGATGGGTGGTCACCGGGGTATCTCGGGTCGGTGGCGTACAACCACAACGGTCTCATGAAGATGTACGAGACGCAGTCGGGACGTGATCTCGACAGTACGGCCATCGCGAATGCTCGGCGTGGCATTGCCAGCGGTGCGCCCGCGCCCGGCGGCGGACTTGGGGGACGCGCCGGTGCCGTGCCGACGGGTCGTGGTGGCGCGCAGGATCGCGAGTGGTATCGCGGCAATCCCATCGGCTTCAACGACATCGCGACCTTCACGCGTCGCTCGAACACGAACTACATGCAGACGGGCGTGCTGTCGGCGCTGCAGCTGGCGTCGATGTTCCCGGCCACCGTGCTCGAGAACTTCTACATCAAGACGCGCAACAGCATTGAAGAGGGCAAGGTCAAGGCGCCGTATGGCTTCGTGATTCCGTTGCAGCGCGATATGACGCGCGTGGCGGAGTTCGTGAATTTGCTGCGCGTACAGCGCATCGAAGTGGGGCAGGCCACCGCGCCGGTGAAGGTGGGCGCCATCACCTATCCCGTCGGCTCGTACGTCATCAAGCGCGATCAGCCATATGGCCGTCTGGCCAAGAATCTCATCGAGCGGCAGCAGTATCCCGACGCGCGTCTGAACACGTACGACGACAGCGGTTGGTCGATGGGGCTCGCGATGGACGTGGACGTCGTCGAGATCGCCGACGCGAGCATCCTTAAGGCGGCCGTCTCGCCGGTGGCCAAGGTCGTGCTGAAGGGCAGCACGCGCGGCAGCGGCAGCGCCGCCATCGCCGTGGCACACACCGGCTCGAACCACATGGTCACGCTGCGCTACCTGCTGCGCACGGTGCCGATGAAGGTGGCCGAGCAGCGCTTCGCTGCCGGTGACACCACGTTCCCGGCTGGGTCGTTCGTCATCGACGGCAAGTACGCCGCGCGCGTGCGCTCGCTGGTGGATTCGCTCGGGCTCACCGCCGCGATGCTGGACCGTGTACCGGCGGTCGCGTTGCATGAGGCCGACGTGCCGCGGATCGCGATCTATTCGCAGTGGAGCGGTACGCAGAATCTGGGCTGGTATCGTCTCACCTTCGACGAGTTCAAGATCCCATACGACTTGATCTACAAGGAGCGCGTGGTGCAGGGCAATCTGCGCCGCGACTACGACGTCATCCTGATGGCCGAGCAGAACTTGAGCCGGCAGACCGTGATGCAGGCACCGGCGGCGCGTCCGCAGCCGTATCTCAAGAACGACAAGTACCAGTTCCTCGGCATGTATGGCGAGACCAAGGATCTCACCGGCGGCTTCGCTCAGCCCGGCGTCGCCGCGGTCGCCGCGTTCCTCGCGTCAGGTGGTACGCTCATCGCGATCGGTGAGTCCGCGCGGCTGCCGATTGAGTTCGGCTGGGCGCGGACGGTCGACAAGGCCACCGTACCGGGACTCACGTCGCAGCGCCCCCTGGTGGAAGCCACCATCACGCGTCCCGAGCACCCGGTGTTCTACGGCTTCGGCAAGACCGTGATCCCGGTGAAGTACGTGGGCGGCACGCCGTTCAAAGTCGGTATCGCCGACGAGGGCAACGTGCTCGCGCGCTACGTCGGTGGTGACAAGGCGGTGTTGTCCGGCCTGATGACCGGCGCGGACTCGCTCAAGTCGCGTCCCTTCGCCGTCGACGTGTCGGGCGCCGTGAAGGGCAACGGTCGCGTGATCATGTTCGCCAACAATCCGATCTACCGGTGGCAGAACCACGGGGAGTTCAACATGGTGTTCAACAGCATCATCAACTGGAACGACGCCGGCGGCGTCGCCGAGGTGAAGCCGGCCGCCGCCACGACACCGGCCGGCCGCCGCTAGGCCGACACCCGCGAAGCCGATACCGTAGAACCGATCACGCAGAGTTGGTAGAGAGCGCAGAGAACGCAGAGGTCATCGTTTGACTCTGCGGCCTCTGCGCTCTCGGCGTCTCCGCGTGATCTTTTCGCCGAAACAGCGCCCGCACGGAGCCCACGTGCAGCGGCCCCATTCACGAATGTCACAAGCCGTCGCCGTGAGGTGGATTGTGGATAAAATGGACCTTGTTTCGCGCCGCCCGACATCGTGACACATTCGTCCAACTTCAACGGATTGCACGGGTTGCGCTGCACTCTCGAAGGTGTATTCTAGGACAGCGTTCGCATTGTGCGGCATGATATTCCACATCCCTGAGAGTCCGTGCGCGGACCGCCGATGTCGGCGGAGCTCGCTGCAAAGGACTCGCGGCACCCCAGCCTGTCGCTGGGTTGCTGTGCGACCACCCTGAGCCCGTAAAGCCCCGTATGGAGCTCCCCCGCATGACCTTCGAGTTCGAAGAAAGCGCGCCCCAGAACGCCCGCATGAAGGTGGTGGGTGTGGGCGGCGGTGGTGGTAATGCCGTCAACCGCATGATCGAGGAGCACCTCGAGGGCGTCGAGTTCATTTCGGTGAACACCGACGCGCAGGCGCTCATGAACTCCAAGGCCGACGTCAAGATTCAGATCGGCAAGAAGCTCACACGCGGACTCGGCGCCGGCGCGCGCCCCGAAATCGGGCGACAGGCCATCGACGAGAACCGCGAAGACACCAAGCGCGTGCTTGGGAACGCCGATCTCGTCTTCGTCACCTGCGGCATGGGTGGCGGTACCGGCACCGGTGCGGCGCCCGTCATCTGTGAACTCGCCCGCGAAGCCGGCGCACTGACGGTCGGGATCGTCACGCGGCCATTCCTGTTCGAAGGACGCAAGCGGATGCGCCAGGCGGAAGAAGGCATCGCCGAAATGCGCAAGCACGTGGACACGATGATCATCGTGCCCAACGAGCGACTGCTCGCCGTGGTCGGCAAGGGAATCCCGTTCCACGAGGCCCTGAAGAAGGCCGACGAAGTGCTGCTCCACGCCACGCAGGGTATCTCGCTGCTCATTAGCGAGACGGGCCTCGTGAACGTCGACTTCGCCGACGTGCGCACCGTCATGCAGAACGGCGGATCGGCCCTCATGGGGACTGGCATCGGTCGTGGTGAGAACCGCGCCATGGAAGCCGCCCAACAGGCGATCGCCTCGCCGTTGCTTGACAACGTTTCGATCTCCGGTGCCACCGGCGTGCTGGTCAACATCACGGGTGGTGAAGACCTCACCCTCGGTGAAGTCACGCAGATCAACGACATCGTGCACGATGCCGTCGGGGACAACGCCGAAATCATCTTCGGCGCCGTGCATGAGCCCGCCATGATGAACGAGATCCGGGTCACGGTCATTGCGACCGGATTCGACCGGCAGATGCAGGGCGGCCTCGGTAACGGTGTGGTCCGGAACGTGCCGCTGGGCACCACGGCCCCTTCCGGCCAGCACCAGCCGACTGCATCTTTTCCGACGACGGGTGCCGCGAAGCCCGGTCCCTCAGTGCTTCCGTTCCCCTCCAAGGAGCGGCCCGCAACGAGGCCGGCGTCTGCACCTGCTCGTCCTGCTCGAGAAGGCGCGCCACCACGGCCGCCACGCGTTCCTCCGATTTCCTCGTCGGCCAGCGTTGGCCTCGACGACATGGAAATCCCGACGTTCATACGGAGACAGATGGATTGACCAGCGCTCGTGCACGGCTCCTGATAGCTACTGTTTGTGCCGGTATCGGAGCCACCGCTATTGCGTTGGGACCTCCCATCCTCGAGCGCCCCGCAGCGACAGTCCTTGCTGCGGGGTCTCGTGTTTCGGTCGCGTCCAAGTGGCGCGTCCGCGTCGACACGGTCAAATGGGGTGAGCCGCTCGTCGCCGTGATGGAACGTGCCGGCGTCCCCCGCGACGAAGCCGCTCGGGTATTGATGGAGTCGCAGGCCATCGACGCCAGAAAGATCCGCGCCGGCACCACCATCACCTCCAGGGTCAGCCCCGACTCCGGCGCCTCCGAGGTGGTCCTCCAGCTCGCAATCGACCGGCTCGTGCGGTTCACGCGCTCGACCACGGCGGGTTCACGGTCGGGATGGCTCGAAAAGGAAGAGACGCTTCCCTGGACCACCGACACCGTGGTCGTGGGCGGTGTGGTCTCGTCCACGCTGACCGCCGCCATTGCGCAGGTCGCCGACGCGTTCCCGGCCAATGTGCGTACCGACGTCGCGTACGCACTGGCGGACATCCTCGAGTACCGCGTCGACCTCAGCCGTGATCTGCGCGAGGGCGACACCATCACGGTGCTCATGGAGCGTCAGCGGGCGCCCAACGGCGCGGTTCGCCCCCGTAACGTGATTGCCGCACGTCTCACCGTTGATGGTCGTCGGGTGGAGACCATGCGGTTCGCGCAGGGGACGAAGGCGAGCTATTTCGATGGCGAAGGCAAGGCGATGCGGGCGGCCTTCCTCCGCGCCCCGCTGGCCTTCCGACGGATCTCGAGCGTGTTCGGCTTGCGCCGTCACCCGATCCTCGGCACCGTCCGCGCGCACCAAGGCATGGATTACGCGGCCGCGCGCGGGACGCCCGTGCGCGCGCTCGGAGACGGCGTGGTCATCTTTGCCGGCTGGAAGGGAGGCTACGGTCGCGTGCTCGAGATTCGCCACAACAACGGGTTCGTGACGCGCTATGGCCATCTCAATGGGTTTGCGGCGGGAATCCGTCGCGGCACCAAGGTCTCGATCTCACGCACCGTCGCGTTCGTGGGCACCACAGGACTGTCCACCGCCCCGCATCTGCATTTTGAAGTGCTCGTAAACGGAAAGCACCGCGACCCGCGGGTCGCCCTGCGTAACGTCACCGGAGAGCCGCTGGCGGCCGCCCAGCGCGCCAGCTTCGCGGAGCTCAAGGCGCGACTCTTCGCCCGTCTTGATGGCGCCCGCGCTGCGCGCACGGCCGCTGGACCGGTCGCGACTCGCGTCGCTGGCGACTGAACTGATCGGCAGGCTTCCGCGTCAAGGGCAAAGAGGCTCCGGCTTCTTTGCCCTTTGCCCTTTCTCCCATCGTGCCGATCAATGACGTTACTGTCGTGATTCGCTGGATACTTGCCCTCGCGCTCGGCATCGCCGCGGCCTGGCTCGCCTATGGGCGTGTCGGTGCGCTCGCGCGTTCCCGTGCAACCCTGCTCGGCGCCCTGCGCGCCCTCGCCGTGACGATCGTTGCGGCCATCCTGTTCGGCGCCCCCTCGGCGCCGCCGCGGCCCGCCGCGCCGCTCGTGGCGATCGACGTGTCGGCCTCCTCACGCCGCGCCGTCGGCGACGAGAACTCGGTGGTCAACGCCTGGCGGGAACGCCTCGCCGAGGCCGCCAAGCGCGACGCACCCGGCACCGATGCCTTCGTGATCGTGGGCGACTCGATCCGCGATATCAGTGCCTCAGACATGGCCGCGCTGCGCTCCGATGATCAGGGCTCGCGGGTGCGCGCGGCGGTCGATCGGGCGGCATCGCTGGGACGTCCGCTCGTGCTCCTCACCGACGGTGAGGTCGACGATGCTGAGTCGCTCGCGGAAGCGCCGGCCGGCTCCATCGTGCGCGTGCTCGCGAATACGCCACGCACCGACGGCGCGATCGCGGACATGGCGGTGCCGAGCAATGCCACGGCGGGTGACACGATCAGCGTGGCCGCCACCGTCACGGCGGGGGCCCTGGCCACGCCGGACGCGCAGTGGCGCGTGGCGGTCGAAGGGCTCGCGCCGGTCGTGCTTCCGGTGCCGGCGCTTGCCGCGCTCACCTCGACGCGGGTGACCACCACGATCACGCTCCCGCGCGGTGCCCGGTCGGCCATTGTACGCGCGGTGTTGCTCGTGCCCGGCGATGCCGAGCCGCGGAATGACACACTGTCCAGCACGATCGACATTGGTGATCGGCCGTCGGCGGTGTTCGTTTCGACGGCGCCCGACCTCGACGTGCGAGAGGCCCTCGTCGTCCTGCGCGGTGCGCTCAACGTGCCGACGCGGGCCTTCCTGCGCCTCGCGCCGGGCGTCTGGCGCGTGGAAGGCTCCCTGGCGCCGATCAGTGAAGACGACGTGAAGACGCAAGCCGGTGCCGCGGGCATGCTCATCGTGCACGGTGACACGGCCTGGCGACCGCGCGCGGCCATCCGAAGCGCGACCGGTGCCAGGGCGCTCTGGATTCCCGCACCGCCGACGGCGATCGCACGGGCAGGGGAAGTGGCGAGGACGCCGGAGTGGTATGCGTCGGGCGTGCCGGCATCGCCGCTGGCTTCCGCGTTGGCCGGCTTGCCGCTCGATTCGTTGCCGCCGCTCACGCTGGCCGGTCCCGCCAAGGGCTCGATGCCGCTGCTCACCGCGCAACTGGGCAAGCGTGGTGAGGCCGTACCGGCGATCGCCGCCCGCACCGAGAACGGCGTGCGCACGATCGTCGTGTCGGGCTCGGGATATGCCGGGTGGGCGTTACGCGGTGGCCGTTCGGCCGAGGCGTTCGGTGCCCTGTGGGGCGCGATTTTTGACTGGCTGGCGGCTGGGCGCGGCGATGTGCGCGCGGCCCGACCAATGGCGGCGCTACTGCGCGCCGGAGACGCCGTGGCGTGGCGCCGTGGTGGTGCCGACTCAATCGTCTCGGTGCAACTCCGCCGTCGCGGCGACGCGGGCGTTGATTCACTCACACTCCGCTTTGCCGGCGCGAGCTTCGAAACGACCTCTCCCGCCCTGGCGGCTGGGGTGTACGATGTGCAGGCCGAGGGTGGCCCCAGCGTGTTGGTGGTGAACGCATCGCGGGAATGGGTGCCACGCGCCCCGACGGTGCGCGACGGAGTGCTGTCGCGCGGTGCCCTCTCCTCCGATGCCCCGCGACTGGCCGATGCCGGTTGGCCGTTCGTCCTCGCGCTACTGCTGCTCTGCGGCGAATGGATCGGTCGCCGCGCGGCCGGCTATCGCTGATCGTCGCCACTCGTTCGACACTTCGTTTCTCTTCGCCTGGTCAAGAATGGCTCGCCTGTTTCGCCGGAAGGATGAAGCTCCCAAACGCTCGCTCTGGCAGCGCTTCAAGGACGTGGCATTCACCGACGTGTCGGTGCTCTTCAAGGGCGTCGATGAAGGATCGCTCGAGACGCTCGAGACGCTCCTCATCGAGTCCGATTTCGGCGTGACCACGTCGCTGGCCCTGGTGGCGGACGTCGAGTTTCGGGCCAAGCGCGGTGAAGTGAAAACCGAGGCGGAGTTCCGTGGTGCATTGGCCAAGGGCATCGAGGCCGCGCTACGAAAGGGCAATGCCGACCCGGCGCTGTTCCGCGCGGCCACTGGCCCCACCGTGGTCCTCGTCATCGGCGTAAACGGCGCGGGCAAGACGACCTTCATCGGCAAGTTGTCCGCGCAGTTCAAGCAGGAAGGGAAGAAGGTGCTGCTCGGAGCGGCCGACACGTTTCGTGCCGGCGCTATCGATCAGTTGCGCGTGTGGGCGGAGCGGGCCGGCGTGGACTTCGTCGGCGGCGCCCCGGGATCCGATCCCGCGTCTGTGGCCTTCGACGCGGTCGATGCCGGGATCACGCGTGGGGCGGACGTCGTCATTGTGGACACGGCCGGGCGTTTGCACACGAGTGACGATCTCATGACGGAGTTGCGCAAGATTCATCGCGTGATCATGAAGCGACTGCCCGACGCGCCACACGAAGTGCTGCTCGTCCTCGACGGAACGATCGGCCAGAACGCGCTCTCACAGGCGCGCACCTTCTCGGCGGCCGTTCCGGTCACCGGCATCGTGGTCACGAAGCTCGATGGTACCGCCAAGGGCGGTATCGTGGTGGCCGTGCACGAGGCCCTGAACGTGCCGATCAAGTTCGTCGGTCTCGGCGAGCAGATCGGCGACCTCGAACCGTTCCATGCGGGTGACTACGCCAAGGAGCTGGTGGAGGCGTGATGGCGTTCGGCGGCGATCGTGACCCGCAGGAGCGGAAGCGACGTCCGCCTGCGCGTCCGGCGCCGAGGCTCACACTCGATACGCCGGTCACGTACCTCAAAGGCGTAGGCCCGGTCCGCGCCGAGTTGCTGGCACGGATGGGCATCACGATGGCCGGCGATCTGCTGCGTCACGTGCCGCACCGGTACGAAGACGCGAGCACGGTTACGCGCATTGCGCAGGCGGTCGTCGGCGCCGACATCACGGTGCTGGGGCAGGTCATCGCCAAGGGGGTGCTCCCCACCCGCAAGGGTCTGCGAGTCTTCCAGGCCGTCGTGCAGGATGCGAGTGGCATGATCGAGGTGGCGTGGCCGGGACAGCCGTTTCTCGATCGCACGATCAACAAGGGCGACTGGCTGCTCTGCACCGGACAGGTCCGCTTCTTCCACGGTCGCCGGCTGCAGCCGCGCGAGTTCGTGAATCTCGGGCCGGAAGAAGAGGGGACGAACGAAGGGCGCGTGCTGGCGGTGTACCCCAGCACGGAGGGGCTGTCGGTCCGCGTCCTGCGCGCGATGGTGCAGCAGCATCTCGATCAGCTGCTCCCGTTGGTGCTGGAGACGCTGCCGCGCGAGATCCTGGCGCAGGCCGCGGTGCCGACGCTCCCCGACGCGTTGCGGATGGTGCATCGGCCCACGTCGGTGGATGAGGCGCTCCGTGGGCGCGCCCGACTGGCGTTCGAAGAGTTGCTCTGTGTGCAGTTGCTGCATCGGAAGGCGAATCAGGTGGCCCGTGAAGCCCGGGGCGGCACCGCGTTCGTGAATCGTCGCGATCTGACCACCAAGCTCCGTGCCGTGTTGCCGTACACGCTCACCGGGGCACAGGTCCGGGCGGTGCGCGAGATCGTGGCTGACATGGAGAGTCCGCGCCGCATGCATCGCCTGCTGCAGGGCGACGTGGGCGCCGGGAAAACGGTGGTGGCGGTGTTCTCCGCGCTGCTCGCGATGGAGAACGGGGCGCAGGTCGCGCTGATGGCGCCCACCGAGTTGCTCGCGGAGCAGCACGCACGCAGCATCGGCGCGCTGCTGGCCCCGCTCGGCGTTGCGCCCGTGCTGCTGACCGGTCGCCTGGGTGCCAAAGACCGTCGCGCGGCGCTGGAACGATTGGCCGCGCGCGAGCCCGTGCTGGCCATCGGCACGCACGCCCTGATTCAGGGCGACGTCGCATTCGCCAATCTCGGACTTGCCATCATCGACGAACAGCATCGGTTTGGTGTCGAGCAGCGTGCCACCCTTGGATCGAAGGGGAAGGCCCCCGACGTGTTGCTCATGAGTGCGACGCCCATCCCGCGGTCGCTGGCCCTCACGTTGTACGGCGACCTCGATGTGAGCGTGCTGGACGAACGCCCACCGGGGCGCCACCCGATCACCACCGTTGTGCGCCCCGAATCGGGCCGAACGAAAGTGTTCGAGTTTGCCAACACACAGCTGGATGCCGGACGTCAGGTGTATGTGGTGTACCCACTCATCGAGACCTCCGAGAAGATGGAGCTCAAAGCGGCCACGGTGATGTTCGAGGAACTCGTGAGCGGGCCGTTTGCGAAACGTCGGGTGGCGCTGCTGCATGGCCGCTTGCCCGCCGACGAGCGCGACGGCATCATGCGCGCCTTTCGTGATGGCGAGATAGACGTCCTGGTGGCCACGACGGTCATCGAAGTGGGCATCGACGTGGGCAACGCCACCGTCATGATCATCGAGCACCCGGAACGCTTCGGGCTGTCGCAGCTGCACCAGCTGCGCGGACGCGTGGGGCGCGGTGCCGAGCAGTCGTATTGCATTTTGCTGGGCGACGTCGGCGTCGAGGCGGCCGAGCGCCTCGGGCTCTTCGCCGGGACCGAAGACGGCTTCGAGATCGCGAGGGCCGACCTGCAGTTACGTGGCATGGGCGACTTGTTCGGTGCCAAGCAACACGGGCTCCCGGCGTTCCGGATTGCCGATCCGCTCCGCGACGAAGCTCTCAATGAGACCGCCCGGATGGTGGCCGAACGCGTGCTGCGGGACGACCCGGAGCTGGCGGCGCCCTCGCATCAGGGGCTCCGCCATGTCCTCACGGTGGGCTATGCCCGCGCCTTGGAGCTGTTCCGGGTGGGGTAGGTGGCGCCGCGGGCGGTGCGTCAACTCTTGGAGCGCGAGCGGCCATCGGTGTAGCTTCACGGCTCTCCTTCAACTCGCCGTCCGATGAACCAATCCAGCACCCGCATTGCCGACCTCAAGCACCACGTCGGCGCCGTCGTCACCGTTCGCGCGTGGGTCACCCACCTGCGCTCCAAGGGCAAGGTGGCCTTCGTCGTGGCCCGCGATGGCACGGGAATCCTGCAGGCGGTGCTGGTGAAGTCCGAGGTGCCGGAGGCGTCGTGGGATGCATTCGCCACGCTGACGCAGGAAGCGTCGGTGGCGCTCACGGGTGAGGTCCGCGCCGATGCCCGCGCCCCGGGCGGTTTCGAAATGGGCGTCCAGTCGCTCGAGATTATCGGTACGAGCCCGAACGACTATCCGATCCAGCCGAAAGAGCACGGCATCGACTTCCTGCTCGACAACCGTGCCTTCTGGCTGCGCAGTCAGCGCCAGGTCGCGATCATGCGCGTGCGGCACGAGCTCGAACAGGCGGTGCACGACTTCTTCTACGCGCGCGATTTCATCCGCTGCGACACGCCCATTCTCACCGCCGCCATCGGCGAGCGGGCCGGCCTGTTCAGCACCGACTACTTCGACGAAGGCACCGCTTATCTCGCGCAGACGGGACAGCTGTACGGCGAAGCGCTCGCCGCCGCCTTGGGGCGGATTTACACGTTCGGCCCCACGTTCCGCGCCGAGAAGTCGAAGACGCGTCGTCACCTCACCGAGTTCTGGATGATCGAACCCGAGATGGCGTGGTATGATCAGGACGACAACATGGATCTGCAGGAAGCGTTCGTCCGCTATCTGGTGGAGCGCGTGCTGGAGCGTCGGCAGGAAGAGCTCAAGGTGCTCGAGCGCGACACGAGCAAGCTCGATTGTGTGTCACAGCCGTTTGTGCGGCTCGATTACGGCGATGCCGTGAAGCTGGCGCAGAGCAAGGGCAGCGACATCGTGTGGGGTGATGACCTCGGTGCCCCCGACGAAGCGCTCATCGTCGACGAGTATCAGCGCCCGGTGTTCGTGGTGAACTATCCGAAGGAAGCGAAGGCGTTCTACATGAAGGAGAACCCCCTCGATCCACGAACCGTCCGCTGCGCCGACCTGCTCGCCCCCGAAGGGCGTGGTGAGATCATCGGCGGCTCACAGCGCGAAGACGACTACGACAAGATCCTCGCGCGGCTCACGCACGAAGGACTCCCGGTCGAGGCGTACGGCTGGTATCTCGACCTCCGCAAGTACGGCACGTTCACGCACTCGGGCTTCGGCCTCGGTCTCGAGCGCACGATCGCGTGGATCTGCGGCATCGAGCACATCCGCGAAGTCATCGCGTTCCCGCGCATGATGGGCCGGCTGGCGCCGTAACAAGCGCGTGAGTTTCGAGTGCTGAGCGAAAGTGCGGAGTCATGAGGGCACTCACGACTCCCAACTTCCACTCACCACTCACAACTCACGTGAGTCTTGCCCAACACGCTCGGCACGCTTGACCGCGTCCCAGTACCGGTCCTGGTCCTCCAACGACAGCGCCGTCAGTTCCACCCCATCCGCCGTCGCCAGCGCTTCCATCGCGGCGTAGCGCCGCACGAACTTCGCGTTCGTCCGGTCGAGCGCCAGCGCGCCGTGTACACCGGTCTTGCGCGCCAGGTTCACGACCGCGAACAGCAGATCGCCCAGCTCGGCCTCGAACGCGTCCTGTTCGGCCACGGTACCATCCGCGTTCACGTGCGCGGCCAGTTCGTCGATCTCCTCGCGCACTTTCTCCAGCGGCCCGAGGGCGTTCGGCCAGTCGAACCCCACCCCCGCCGCGCGGTCCTGCAACCGGTGCGCCCGATGCAGCGACGGGAGCCCCGACGGGAGCCCCTCCTCCAGCGTTGAGCGCTTGGCCTTGGCGGCCTTCATCGACTCCCACGGGCGCTTGATCCCGTCGCCGTACAGGTGCGGATGCCTCGCCTGCATCTTCGCCACCAGCGCGCCCGCCACATCCTGCATCGTGAACGCGCCGCGCTCCTCGGCCACCACCGAGTGGAACAGCACCTGTAAAAACAGGTCGCCCAGTTCATCGCGCAGCGTGGCGTCGTCCCCCTGCGCGATCGCGTCGTCGACCTCGTGCGCCTCCTCGATGAGATACGGTCGGAGCGAGCCGTGCGTCTGCACCCGGTCCCAATCGCACCGGGCCCGCAGATCCCGCATCAGGGCCAGCGCGTCGTCCATCGTCCGTTGCATCGCTTCTCCGTACGTCGTTGGCTGCTTAGGATGTGCGAGTGACCGCGACAATATATCCTGCCACCGATCGTGCCTGGCTCGACGTCGATCTCGAGGCGGTGCGCCACAACGTGCGTCAGCTGCGCATGCGTGCCGGCGTGCCGCTGATCGTGATGGTCAAAGCGAACGCCTACGGCGTGGGGGCGGTTCTGGTGAGCCGCGCGCTCGGCGTGCCCTTCGACCGCACGCCGGCGGCCGCTGATGCCCCCTGGGGGCTCGGGATCGCCTCCCTCGACGAGGCCGCCGAGCTGCGTGAGGCCGGGTGCCGTGGGCGGATTCTCTGTCTCACGCCGCTCCTCGCCTCAGAGCTGCCGCGCGCGTATGCGTTGGGGGTGCGTCCGGCCTTACACCGCACGCCCGACGTGCGGGCCTGGGCCGCCGCAGGGCAGGGCGGCGAGTCGCGCCCCTACCATTTGGCGATCGACACCGGCATGGCCCGCGCCGGTGTGCGCTGGGATCAGGTCAAGGCCCTCCGGGACGTGCTGCGCGAACATCCCCCCGAGGGCGTCTTCACGCACTTCCATTCGGCTGACGAAGACATCGACTCGCGCGACGAACAGGACGCGCGGTTCGTGGACGCCATGCTGGCCCTCGGTGACGCGCTGCCGGCGGCGGTGCTCCGACACAGCGATAACAGCGCCGGGATCGCCAGTCGCACGCGTCTCTCGCCCGGTGCACTGGCCCGCCCCGGCATCGCGGTGTACGGCGGCATGTTCAGCGAGCTGCTCGGACTGCGGCAGGTGGTGCACTTACGGGCCCGCCTCATCGATATCCGCGACGTCGCGCCCGGCGAGACCGTCAGCTACGGCGCTACATGGACCGCCGCGCGCCCGTCGCGCATCGCGACGATCTCGGCGGGGTACGCCGACGGCTATCGACGGCACCTGTCCAATCGCGGAGAGGTGCTGATCGATGGGGTACGTTGTCCCATCGCGGGTCGCGTGACCATGGATATGATTATGGTCGATGTCACCGACGTCCCGTGCGCCGTCGGCGATGTGGCGACGCTCATCGGCACCGATGGCGCGGCCACCGTCAGCACCGAGCAGGTGGCCGAGATGGCCGACCTGTCGCCGTACGAACTCTTGGTCGGACTCGCCCTACGCGTGCCGTCCCGGCCACTCTCATCGAGTCCACCATGACCGATACCACGAATCGCCGCGCGCTGTTGCTGGTGCTCGACGGCGTGGGATGCGGTGAGGCCCCCGACACGGCGGCCTACGGCGATGCCGGGAGTGATACGATCGGCAACGTGGCGCGGGCGGTGGGTGGTCTCGATCTGCCGAATCTGGCCCGACTCGGGCTTGGGCACGTGGCGCCCATTCTGGGCGTCGAGCCGGCGGCTCATCCCATCGGGGCCTGGGGGACGCTGATCCCCCGGTCGATGGGAAAGGATTCGACGACCGGGCACTGGGAGCTTGCCGGCCTCCACCTCGTGCAGCCGTTTCCCACCTATCCGCACGGGTTCCCCCCGGCAGTGATCGAGGCGTTCGAACGGGCCACCGGTCGTCCCGTGATGGCCAACTGTGTCGCCAGCGGGACGGCGGTGATCGCCGATTTTGCCGAGCAGGCTCGGGATGCCGGGGCGTGGATCGTGTATACGTCGGCCGACTCCGTCTTCCAGATCGCTGCCCATGAGGAGTGGATCCCCCTCGAGGAGCTCTACCGCGCCTGCGAAATCGCCCGCGCGCAGTTGGTGGCCCCGCACGACGTCTCGCGCGTCATCGCCCGCCCGTTCGTGGGGACCTCGGGCGCGTGGACGCGTACTGCCAACCGGCGTGACTACGCCATTCAGCCTCCCGATGTCACGCTGCTTGACGCCCTCGCCGAGGCGGGCATCCCCCGGAGCGGGGTCGGGAAGGTGGACGACCTGTTCGCCGGCCGCGGCATCACCTCCCGGCATACCGTGGATAACGCCGACGGGGTGTCGGCGATCCTCGAATGGCTGAATTCGGCGCCTCGTGGGTTCTGCTTTGCCAATCTGGTAGATTTCGATCAGTTGTTCGGACATCGCAACGATGTCCGTGGCTTTCAGGGGGCGCTCGAAGCGTTCGATCGCGCCCTGCCGAGCCTGTTGGCCGCACTTCGGGAGGACGACCTGCTGTTCATTACCGCCGACCACGGCAACGATCCCACCACGCCATCAACCGACCACGCGCGCGAGCGCGTGCCGCTGCTGGTGGCCGGCGCACGGGTGCGCGGTGGGAGCGTGGGATCGCGCGATACGTTCTCTGATCTGGGCGCGACGGTGGCCGAGTGGTTCGGTCTGTCGTGGCGCGGCCGCGGCACGTCGTTTTTGTCGGGCCTGTTGCACGCATGAGCATCGACCATCTGCGCACCGCGGCCGACGCCGCGCGTGCCAATGCCTGGTGCCCGTACTCGCACTATCCCGTGGGCGCCGCGCTGGAAACGGACGACGGGCGCGTGTTTGCGGGCTGTAACGTGGAGAACGCGTCGTATCCGGCCGGGATCTGTGCCGAGCGCGTCGCGCTTGGCGCAGCGATTGCCGCCGGGGCGCGTCGGTTTGTACGCATCGTGATCACGTCGGCGGCCGTTGCGCCGACCCCACCATGTGGAATCTGTCGACAGGCGCTGGTGGAGTTCGCCCCAGCGCTCGAAATCTTCGCCGTGACGCCCAATGGGCTCACGGCGCGCTGGTCGCTGGCGGAACTGTTGCCCGCGCCATTCACGCCTGCTTCGCTCGAGAATGCCTGAGCGCGTTCGATTTACCTCGTGGCCGCGTTTTCGTGGCCCTCTCCTGCTGTGCGGACTCGTCCTCGCGGCCGTTACCGCTGCGGCGTGCACGGAGTCCCTCGATGGTGGCGCGACCTGCCCGTCGTTGTGTCCGTCGAAGGCGGAGTCCTTCCGCGACACCATTGTCGATGCGGTCGTCCTCGACAGCTCACTCGGTGGATATCCGGCGCTCGGCCTGTCGCCATTCGTCTTGATCGCCAATCGCCCCGACACGGTCGTCACCAGCGCCATCCTCCGGTTCGATGCGTTGCCGGCGGTGTTCAGTCCGAACAAGGGGGCCACGGTCGACTCCATCACGGCCGTCGACTCGGTGTACTTGCGATTCCCGCTCGATAGCGCGGGCCGTCGCGGCAACACGCCCGTGACGCTCGAGGTGTACGACGTCGATACCACGGCGTCCGACTCGGTCGCCGCCGTCGTGCGGTCGCTCTTCCGGGCGGATCGCAGGATCGGTTCGTTGGTGGTCACGCCCTCCGCGATCGGTGACTCGCTCCGCATTCCGTTTTCCAAGACAGTGATGGCCGCCAAGATTGCCGCGAAGGGTCGACTGCGACTCGGCGTGCGTATCCGTGGTGGCTCCGGTCAGCTCCGCGCGGTGGCTTTCGTGTCCGGCGTCGGTGCGCCGACGGTCGTCTTCGATCCGAGTACCGACACCACCTACGCGCCGCAGCAGATTTCGCCCAGCACAATCGTGCCCAACTCGACGGCCGACGCCGAGCTGGCGTACGCGGTCTACATGTTGAGCGATCTCTCGTCGCCGCCGCCCGGAGCGAACACGTTGGTGGTAGGCGGGTTCCCCGCGTACCGCTCGTACCTGCGCTTCAGCGTGCCGTCGCGCATCACCGATTCCAGCACGATCGTGCGCGCCGAGGTGCTGCTCACCCAGCAGCTGTCGCGCTTCGGGAATGCGGCGGATTCGGTCGGTCTCTTCGCGCTGGTGCCGACCACGACCAATCTCGTCACCGACCTGCGTCGTATTCTCGATCTGGCCGCGGCCGGTTCGTTTGCCGGCGTCGACTCCACGCTGCTGGTGCCGTCGTCGGCCGGCGTGCGGGCGGTCAATGTGCTGGCGCTCGCGCGCACCTGGCGTACGTTGCCCACGAACGTCCCGCGGGCGATCGCCTTCAAGATCGGTCTTGAGGGCGCGCAGCCCGCTGAGCTGCGCTTTTACTCCAGCGAAGCGCCGGTCAGTCTGCGCCCGCGTCTGCGAATCACTTATCTCCCGCGTTCGGAGTTTGTCCTCCCGTGATCCGCACTCGACTCCGATCCTTCGTTGCGCCTGCCTCGTGGGCACTGCTTGCCGCCATGCTGGTGTCGCCGTCGGCGAGCGCGCAGGGCTCCATCAGTATGCAGGGCTTCGGGTATCCCGTTGGCGGCGGCAGCGTGCGCACCAACGCGACCGGCGGCGCCTTCGCGGAGTTCGACGCGCTCACCCCGACTAATCCCGCCGCGCTCGGTGGCCTCGGCCGCACTGTCATCACCGCGCAGGTCGAACCCGAACTGCGCAAGCTCACATTGAATGGTGTGAGTGAGAAGAGCGCGCTGCAGCGCGTGCCGCTCCTCATGCTGATTTTCCCGGCGCGCTATGGCGTGGCCGTCGGCATCAGTGCCACGAGCTTTCTCGACCGCACCTTCGCCACCACCACGACCGGCAGTGCGGTGATCGATGGCAAGTCCGTGCCCACCAGCGATCAGACCGAGGTGCGCGGGGCCATCAACGACCTCCGCGCCGGCGTCGGCTGGCAGATTTCGGCGCGCTTCCGCGTGGGTGTCGCCGGACATCTCTACACCGGTGAGAACAAGGCCACGCGCGAGCGCACGTTCGCCGATACGCTCGCCTTCGGCAGTGTGCTCGACTCCTCCCGCGTCACCTACTTCGGCACCGCGTTGTCGGTCGGTGGCGAAGCCACGCTGGGCAAGGGATTCACGGCGCTCGCGTCCTATCGCCGCGGCAACGAACTCAACGCGCGCATTCGCGACACGATTGTGTCGAAGGCCGGCGTGCCCACGCGCACCGGCGTCGCGCTGCGCTATAACGGCATCGTCGGCTCGGTGTTTGCGGTCGGTATGGAGCAGATCGCGTGGTCCGAGATGACCGCTCTCGGCTCGTCGTCGACCTCCGCCACCGATGCCACGAACTGGCACGCCGGTGCCGAAGTGGCCGGTCCCAAGCTCCGCGGCCTACCGCTGCTCGTGCGCGCCGGGTACGCCCGCAATGAGCTGCCGTTCGGCGTTCTGGGGCAGATCGCCAAGGAGAACCGTCTCACCGCAGGACTCGGTGTCCCGGTGGCTGGCGAAGACGCGACGCTCGACCTCTCGGTGCAGCGCGCGAACCGCTCGTTGTCCGGCAGCGGCGTCAAGGAATCCGCGTGGCTGCTTGGCATCGGCATCCAGATCCGTCCGCGGAACTGACCATGAGTGACACGCCCGTAGGCGGGGCCTCGGTGATCGCCGGCGCCGCGACCGGCGCTCCGCGCCCGACCGTGTACATCGAAACGTACGGCTGCCAGATGAACGTGGCCGATTCGGAACTCATGTACGGCAAGCTCATCGCCAGCGGCTATGACGCGGTCGATGTGCCCGACGGCGCCGACGTCATCCTCGTGAATACTTGTGCGATTCGCGAGAACGCCGAGACGCGCGTGATCGGTCGGCTCGGTGAGCTCAAGAAGTTCATGCGTGCCGGCAGTGTCATGGGCGTCACCGGCTGTATGGCGCAGCGCCTCGGTCCCCGTGTCCTCGAGCAGGCGCGGCATGTCTCGATCGTCGTCGGTCCCGACGGGTATCGCGCGTTGCCCGAGCTGCTCGACGGCGCGCGGCGTGGTGAAAAGTTCACCGCCACCGATTTCGACCTCGAAGAACACTACGAGGACGTCGTCGCGCGTCGATTCGAAGGCGTGAAGGCGTGGATCCCGGTGCAACGTGGCTGCGACTATCGCTGCACGTACTGCATTGTGCCGACCACGCGCGGCCCCGAACGGAGCCGCAAGCTTCACGAGGTTGTGCGTGAAGTAAACGAGGTCGTGAATCAGGGGCTCACCGAAGTGGTGCTGCTCGGGCAGACGGTCAATTCGTACAACGATGGCACGCATGATTTCGCCGACCTGCTGCGTGCCGTCGGTGCGGTCGATGGCATCCGTCGTGTGCGCTATACGAGCCCGCATCCCAACGACTTCTCCGATCGCGTGATCGCCGCCATGGCGGAAGTGCCCACCGTCTGTGAGCACATCCACCTACCCATGCAGAGCGGCTCCACGTCGATGCTCAAAAAAATGCTGCGCCGCTACTCGCGCGAGGACTATCTCGCCTGCGTGGAACGGATGCGCGCGGCGATTCCGGGCCTGGCGCTGACCACCGATATCATCGTCGGCTTTCCCAGTGAGACCGACGAAGAATTCGCCGACACGCTGTCGCTGTGCCAGGAAGTCCGCTTCGATGACGCGTTCATGTTCAAGTTCTCGCCGCGCGAAGGAACGCCGGCCACGCGTATGCCCGCCGAGTGGACGATCCCGGACGCGCTCGTGGCGACCCGCTTCGAGCTGCTGCTGAAAACGGTGCGCGGCATTTCGCGCGAGAACAACATGCGCCGGCTCGGCGACACAACCGAAGTGCTGATCGAGAAGGTCGCCCGCGACGGCGCACTGCTGCAGGCGCGCTCGCGCGACTTCAAGACCATTATGGTGCCCGCCGATGCCGGATCGATCGGCGATTATCTCACGGTGAAGCTGAGTGGCACGACCGGGGCCACCTTCATGGGCACGCCTGTCGTGGCGCAGTCGGAGCGCAAAGCGCTGCCGATGATGGCCGGGTAACGGCGCGCTCGCTCGCGGGCTCTGTCTGGCGTTCCTGTGCGCCTGCGCGTGTAGTTTCGATGCGGCATCACCAACGGGAGTCCGACACCGTGTGTGATGCCGCTGCTCATTCATGCCACTGGTTGGTGGGTCCTCGGATTGTTCGCCGGCGCCCTGCTTGGCGAACCGACGACGCGTCCGGCGTGGCTCGCGTGGGTCGTGTCGGCGCCGACTGTCGCGGGCGTGGTGCTGCTCGCGGGCATCGTGTCGCTATGGGCATGGCGCACACGGCGTCGGCGTTCGTTCACGGGCGTCTCGTTTGCGGGCATCGGTCTCGCCGGCGTGCTGGCCAGCGTGTCCGCGGCCAGCGACGCACGCCTCTGTCGCTCAGCGGCGGTCGAGCGGATGGCTCGCGGCGAATGGGTGTCACTGCGGTTCGACGGCGCCATCACGGAGCGCGCAGACCGTCCCCGTCCTCGGCGCCGGCGCGTCGCCGACGACGCGGGAACCGCGCAGGCGCCCGAGCAGGCCTCCGGCATGCGCGGACGAGGCACCGTGCGATTCGAGCTGGCAGCGCGCCGCTGCGCCGTCGCAGCATCGGTGCGGCTGCCGGCCACACTGCGCGCCGGCGACATCGCCGCTGTGCACGGCCCCGCCATGGCGACCGATCGTGGCGTCCGGATCGCGGTCGACTCGGTCCACGCGCCGACCGGGCGTGACTGGCTGCGGGCGGCCCGCGGACGCGCCGGCGATACCATCGATCGGCTGTTCGGCGAGCGGGCGCCGCTCGTGCGCGCGCTGGTGATCGCCGATCAGGACGGCATCGCGACCGTGGTGCGCGACCGGTTTGCCGACGCGGGGCTGGTGCACCTGCTGTCGGTCTCGGGCATGCATGTGGCGATCATCGCCTCGGCGTTGCTCACGATGACCGCCGCGATGCGCGTCCCGGCGACGGTCGGCGCGGCGACCTCGTTCGCCCTTATTCTCGCCTACGTCGCGATGCTGGGGGCGCCGGCGCCCGCGGTGCGCAGCGCCGTTATGCTGCTCACGGTGATGCTCTCGACCATGTGCCAGCGTCCGCTACACGAATGGACTGCGCTGGCGCTGGGCGCCGTGATCCCCACCGTGCAGCCGCTGGTCGTTCTCGACCTTGGCTGGCAGCTCAGCGTGAGCGGCATGGCGGCGCTGGTGGCTGCCAGAGCCATTCTGCGCCGCTGGCAGCCCTACGCCCTGTCGCTGCCCAGACCGTCGCGCGGCGGCCCTTTGGGGGCCTGTGCCGAGGCGCTCCGTCAGACCCAACGCTGGCTTGTCACCCGGCGCGGCCTGTCACGTTGGCTCGTGCGGGAAACGATCACCGGCGTTGTCGCCACCATCGTCACCGCCCCACTCATTTCGTGGACCTTCGGCCGCGTCAGCGTGCTCGCGCCGGCTACGAACATTCTGGCCGGGCCCATTGTCGCGTTTCTGCAGCCCGCGCTGTTTCTGGCGCTGCTGGCCAGTCCGCTCGATCCGATCGCCCAGGTCATCGCCGACGCCAGCGCGCTCCCCATCGCGCTCCTCGATCACATCGCTGCTGCGGCCGCCGCGCTCCCGTTTGCCGTCGTGCATGTCGCTCCCACGTTGCCGGCTGCGATCGGCGCGGGACTCGCCTCGGTGGCGGTGGTGCGAGCCACGGCTGCCCGCCGTACGGGCCCCTGGCTGCGAATGGCCGCCGTGGCGCTGGTCGTGGCGGTCTGGTGGCCTACGGTGCGCAGGGGACCGGGGGTGCTCGAAGTGCACATGATCGATGTCGGACAGGGTGACGCCTTCGCGCTCCGGACGCCGCGGGGCCGATGGGTGCTCATCGATGCGGGCCCCTCGTGGGATGGTGGCGACGCCGGTCGCCGCGCGGTCGTTCCGTACGTCCAGCGCCGTGGGGGGGCGGTGGCGCTGATGATCCTGTCGCACGCCCATGAGGATCATGTGGGTGGGGCCGCGAGCGTGATTGCCGCGCTCATGCCAACGCAATGGTGGGAACCGGCCTTCGTGACGTCGAGTTCGGGGTATCGCCGCGCGCTGATGGCGCTGCGTGCAGGCGGCCAGCTCTGGCGCCGTGTGCATCCCGGACAACGTTGGGAACTCGACGGCGTGTTGATCGACGTGCTGGCCCCCGATTCCAGCTGGACGGCGGCGCAGCACGACGCCAACGAGACCTCCGTCGTCGTCCGCGTTGGGTACGGCCGTCGTCGCTTCCTGTTCATGGGGGACGCCGAAGGCGACGAGGAAGCCTGGCTGTTGTCGCGCCTTCCCGCCGAGGCCCTGCAGGCCGACGTGTTGAAGGTGGGGCATCACGGTAGCCGCACCAGCTCAGGAGCGGCGTTTGTGCGCGCCGTCAATCCGCTGCTGGGGCTGGTGTCGGTGGGCGCCGGGAACCGCTACCGGCACCCGTCGCCTGAGGTGCTTGAACGATTCGCCGATCGGCAGGTGCCGCTGCTTCGCTCGGACCTCGAGGGCTCGGTCGTACTGTCCACGAACGGCCACTGGCTCGAGGCCGTCGCCCATGGCGACCGGTGGCGTCTCCCCGACCGCTCGACCATTGGGCGTCCCTAGCGCGGCTCTTGCCTGAGGTTGCCCACGCAGGCGAGTTTGCATGGTGCGCGACCGGGGGTCCGGAATCGCGGCACGCCGCGACACCTCGTCTTCGCGTACGCCTGACGTTTCGCGGTGCGTGCGTCAATCGTCTTTACTGCGCCTCGCTCCATTCCTTCCCGGATACGGGCGAACCTCTGCTGCTGCGCTCCTGCGCGCCCGTCTCTCCCCAGGAGTAGAACCGTGGTCAGGCATACTGCGACCTCCGTCGTCACGATCGAACGTTTCATCATCGAGCAGGAGCGCATGTTTCCCGAGGCGACCGGCGAATTGTCCGGCATCCTCTATGACATGGCCCTCGCCGGCAAAATGATTGCGAACAAGGTGCGAAGCGCCGGACTCGCGGACATTCTTGGCGCCACCAGCGATGTGAACGTGCAGGGTGAGGTGCAGCAGAAGCTCGACGTGATTTCGAACGAGATCATCGTCAAGGCCTTTGATCACGGGGGCCGGTTGTGTGCGATGGCCTCCGAAGAGGAGCCGGACATCATCCACATCCCGGAAGGCTTCCGCGCCGGCAAGTATGTGTTGCTGTTCGATCCCCTCGACGGGTCGTCCAACATCGACGTCAACGTGCCCGTCGGCACGATCTTCTCGGTATACCAGAAGATCACCCGCGGCGCGCGTGGGGAGATGGAAGACATGCTGCAGCCTGGTCGCCGTCAGGTGGCCGCGGGCTACGTGATCTACGGATCGAGCACGATGCTGGTGTACACCACGGGGCAGGGGGCGCACGGATTCACCCTCGATCCCTCGATCGGCGAGTTCCTGCTGTCGCATCCGAACATCCAGATCCCCAAACGCGCACGCTATCTGTCGGTGAATGACGCGTACGAGCAGGATTGGCCGGAGCCCACACGTGCCCTCATGCGTCGCTATCGCGGGTTGGACGGTCAGCGGTCGCCGCTGAACGTGCGCTACGTGGGATCGCTCGTGGCCGACTTCCATCGCAACCTGCTGGGCGGCGGCGTGTTCTGCTATCCGGCCAACGAGAAGGCGCCGAAGGGGAAGCTGCGTCTGCTGTACGAGGCGAATCCGTTGGCCTTCATCGCCGAGCAGGCGGGCGGTATGGCCACGAACGGGTACGGCCGCATTCTCGATGTGCAGCCCACTGAGCTGCATGAGCGGACCCCGCTGTACCTCGGGAGCAAGGCGGAAGTGGAAACCGTGGCCGAGTTCCCGCTGCCGCAGTACGTCGCGCCGGGAATTCCCGAACGGCGTGGCACGCGACCCGCAACACCGGCTCCGACATCGGCTCCGACACCGGCGTCCTGATCGCTACATTGGAGGGATGAGCGAGCGACTCTCCCCCTCCGGCATTCCGATCCCTGGCGTCGTCCGTCCGGACGACGTCCACGTTGATTACGCGCGTGATCTGGCCGATCCCGGTCAGTTCCCCTTCACGCGCGGCGTGCAGCCCACGATGTACCGCGGTCGTCTCTGGACCATGCGCCAGTACGCGGGCTTCGGCACGGCGCGTGCCACCAACGAGCGCTTCCGCCTGTTGCTGGAGGCCGGGCAGACCGGACTCTCGGTGGCCTTCGACCTGCCCACGCAGATGGGCATCGACTCCGACTCGCCGCGGGCGAGTGGTGAAGTGGGGCGCGTCGGCGTGGCCATCGATACCGTCGACGACATGCACGTCCTGCTCGACGGCATTCCGCTCGACAAAGTCTCGTCGTCGATGACCATCAACTCGACGGCGTCCACGTTGCTCGCGATGTACATCGTGGTCGCGGAAGAACGCGGCATCGCGCGCTCGGCGCTTTCGGGCACCGTGCAGAATGACATTCTCAAGGAATACATCGCGCGCGGCACGTACATCTATCCGCCCGATCCCTCGCTCGCGCTCACGGCCGAGATGTTCCGCTTCTGCGCGGCCGACGTGCCGCAGTGGAATCCGATCTCCATCTCGGGGTACCACATTCGCGAGGCCGGCGCCACCGCGGTGCAGGAAGTGGCGTTCACCTTCGCCGATGCGATCGCGTACGTCCAGCAGGCCATCGACACCGGCCTCGCCGTCGATGCCTTTGCGCCGCGCCTGTCGTTCTTCTTCGCCGCGCACAGCGACCTGTTCGAGGAAGTCGCCAAGTTTCGCGCCGCGCGTCGCTTGTGGGCGCGCCTGATGCGCGAGCGTTTCGGCGCCAATGACGCGAGCTGCAAGCTGCGTTTTCACACGCAAACCGGCGGTGTCACGCTCACCGCGCAGCAGCCGCTCAACAACGTGGTACGCGTGACGGTGCAGGCGCTGGCTGCTACGCTCGGTGGCACGCAGTCACTGCACACCAACGGCTACGACGAAGCGCTGGCTTTGCCCACCGCCGAAGCGGCCACGCTGGCGCTGCGCACCCAGCAGATCGTGGGCTACGAGTCCGGCGTCGGGCAAACCGCCGACCCGCTCGCCGGCAGCTGGTACGTCGAGCAGCTTACCGATGCCGTCGAAGCGCGGGCGCTTGCGTTGCTCGAGAAGGTCGATGCCCTCGGCGGTGCCGCCGCCGCCATTCGCGCCGGATTCTTTCAGGAAGAAATCGGGCGCAGCGCATACGAATATCAGTTGCGTGTCGAAGCCGGTGAGACCGTCGTGGTCGGCGTCAACAAGTTCGGCGACGGACAGGATCCGCCGATCATTCCGGCGCCGGACTTCAGCGCGCTCGAAGTCGGACAGGTCGCGGGACTCAAGCAGGTGAAGGCCTCCCGTGACCACGCGGCGGTGCAGGCGGCGTTGCAGGCGATCGCCGACATCGCGCCCGAGTATCTGCCGGCCCATATCGGTGCCCGCGCGCCGCTGATGCCGCGCATCATCGATGCCGTGCGGTTGCGGGCGTCGGTTGGCGAGATTGCCGATACGCTTGAGAAGGTCTGGGGACGGTACCAGCCCAGCATGTGAAATCGAAAAGCAACAGCCAGAATACGGATGACACCGACCACACAGCACCAACACGGATAAGCATAAAAATCGCTGTTTGCTTATCCGTGTTGTTGTCCGCGTAATCGGTGCAATCCGTGTTCTGGCTGTTGCTTTTCGCTGTTGCTTTTCGCTGTTGCTTTTCGCTGTTGCTTTTCGCTGTTGCTGTCGCCGGTTCTGTATTCGTGACCGCGTAATCACCGTCGCCTCCGGCTCGAGCGTGATCGTGACGAACCACCGGGAGCGCGTTACGTTCATACGGATGACTCCAATGAGATGGACCTTCTGAGCCCCGCGACCATGCCTCTCGTTTCGAGCCCCCGCAGCACACCGTGTGCCTGGGCCGCGCTCGCCTACTGGCGTGCGCATGGCTGATACGCCGCGGCCGCTGCCGGTGGTGCGCGCCATGATCGACGCGCTCGATCGGGACCTGTTGCAGATCATGGCGAAGCGCATGGCGCTCGTGGCTGAGGTCGCCGCCTACAAACGTCAGCATGGGCTCAAAATTCGCGATGCGGGTCGCGAGCGCGAACTGCTGCGTGACCGGCATGAGCGCGCCAGGGAACTTGGCCTGCCCAGCGAGGAGATCGAGTCGATCTTCCGGCTGCTCATGCGGTCGAGCCGCGATCACCAGGCCGCGCTCCGGGCCGAAGTCCCGATGGACGCCGCCTCCTATACCATCGCCATCATCGGCGGTCACGGCCGCATCGGCCGCGTCATGGCGCGGCTCTTCGGCGACTTGGGCCATCGGCTGCTGCTCGTCGACACCGACACCGCGCTGCGCGCCGAGGAAGCCGCCGCCGTGGCCGATGTCACGATCGTGAGTGTACCGATCGACGCCACCGATGCCGTCATTCGTGCCGTCGGCCCGCACGTGCGCGCCGACGCGCTGCTCATGGACGTCACCAGCGTGAAGGAAGCGCCCATGCAGGCCATGCTCGAGGCCACCACCGCCAGCGTGGTCGGCACCCACCCGATGTTCGGCCCCAGCGTGCATACGCTGCAAGGCCAGCGCATGGTGATCTGTCGTGGTCGCGGTGATGCCTGGGGAGATTGGGTCGCGCAGTCGCTCGCCGCCCGTGGTCTCATGATCACCGAAACCACGGCAACGCAGCACGATCGGGCCATGTCGGTGGTGCAGGTGCTCACGCATTTTCAGACGCAGGTGCAGGGACTCACGCTCAGCCGCCTCGGGTTACCCTTGGCGGAGACGCTGCCGTTCACGTCACCGGCTTACCTGCTGGAGCTGTACGTCGCGGCCCGCCATTTCGCGCAGGATCCGGCCTTGTACGGCTCTATCGAGATGCGAAATCCACGCACCGCCGACATCACGTCGGCCTTCGGGCAGTCGGTGCACGACGTCGCTGACATCCTCGCGCGCGGCGATCAGGCGGCGTTCGCGCGGCTCTTTGCCGACGTGCGTGAGTTCTTCGGCGACTTCACCGCCGAGGCACTCGAGCAGTCCAGCTTTCTCATCGATCGCATCGTGGAGCGCGCCTGATGTCCGACCTCGCACGGCCACAGCGTGCCGGCATGAAGGTGACGATCTGGGCACGACTCACCCGCGTACCGCCCGTGCGCTGGTTCCTGGCGATCGAGGACGGCGTGTTCCGTGTGGCCGGCGAAGCCGAGTATCGGCTCGGGATCACGCCGCGCACCACGAAGATCGTGCCCGGTCCGTTCGATCGACTCGTCATGCGCGTGGTGCTGCTCTTCGTGCCGGTGCTTGTCGGGACCTTCGTCACCACAACGGGCGCCACGCGAACTCGCACCCTCTTGGCCATCATCGGCGTCGCGGTGCTGCTCTTCACCGCGATGTGGGTCGTCGAAGGCGTGCGAGCCGACCGCGGCACCAATCGGCGACCGCCCAACCCACGTCAAAGCGCTCCAGCTCCTGCTCGGCCTCCTGCTCGGCCTCCTGCTCGGCCTCCTGCTCGCCGTCCCTAGTTTTCCTGTTCGTCCCCCGACACGGAGTCTCTCATGCCCCGCCGCACAACTTTTCGCTGGATGGCGCTCGGCGCCGCACTCATTGGCAACAGTGCCGTCCTCTTCGCCCTTGCCCGGCCGCTCACCGACTACGCCGCCACGCTGATCGGCAAGGACGGACGCAAGGCGCAGGGCACCGCGACCGTCACGCCAACCAAGGATGGCACCGGGACCGAGATCGCCGTCACGCTGGCCGACGACACCCCCGGGGCCACGCGTCCGTGGCACATCCACACCGGGACCTGTGAGAAGAGCGGTGGGGTAGTGGGCGGTGGACGTGCCTACGCGCCGATCGTGATCAACGACAAGGGGCAGGGCGCGGGCAAAGCCACCTTGGCCGTGGTCTTGGCCGACACCACGACGTACTACGTGAACATCCACGACGCCGCCGCCGCTATGGGGACCATCGTGGCCTGCGGTGACCTGAAGAAGAAGTAGGCGCCTGAACCCCATGCCGCCTGTCCAGTACACGGAGTGGAGAGCGTGTCTCGCTATGATGAAGCCATGAGCAAAACGTCCGTATCCCCGTCGCGCGTCCGACACTATCTCGCCGTGGGCGCGCTCTGGAGTGTCCCCTTCTTCGCGACGAATCTCGGCGCCCAACAACGCACCACGGTACTCGATCGCGCCGCGCAAGAACGCGAGCGCGCGGAAGCATCCGCGCGTCGACTCGCCGGTGCTCAGTCGGTCATCGATGGCGTCGTGACCGACACGCTGCTGCGTCCACTTGTCAGCGCCGACATCTCGGTGGTGGGCACGTCCGCTCGCGTCGTGACCGGGGACAATGGTCGCTTCCGGATGCTGCAGGTGCCGCCCGGTCAATACTTGGTGGTGGTCCGACGCATTGGTTACGCGCCGACGTCCGGCATTATCGATGTGCCGGACAAAGACACGTTGCGGCTCTCCTACACGCTTCTACGCTCCAACAACCTGCTCGACACCGTGCGCGTGCGCAGCAGCCGCGTCACCATGCGCATGCTCGACTTCGAGAGGCGCCGACAGCAGGGGCAGGGGCAGTTCATCACACAGGAGGAGATCGAGCGGCGCGGGTCGATCCAGACCTCCGACTTCCTGCGCTACATGCGCGGGGTGGAGGTGTCGCAGGTGACAACCCAGGCGTTCGCCGGCACCCAGGTCTACTCGCGACGTGAGGCCGGTGGCTTCACCGACTCCCAGCAGCAGCAATCCTGCGCCATGCAGGTCATCCTCGACGGCATCATTTTGCCGCGCAACTTCAACCTGGACCTGCTGCCACCACCCAAGCAAATCTCGGGCATTGAGGTGTATTCGGGCGCGGCCACGGTGCCACCGCAGTTTGGCGGAGTCGACCGACGGTGTGGGGTGGTGGCGTTCTGGACGCGCGACGGATACTGAGAGTGGTAGGAGTACGTGGTAAAGAGTACAGGGTAGGGAGTACTCATCACTCCCAACTTCAACTCAAAACCCACCACTCACGTGAGTCTCGAGTCTTGAGGAGAGAAAGCGCCCCAATCCCCGAGCCACCCACAAAGGAAAAACGCCCCCGTGAGATTCTCACGAGGGCGTTTCCTTGTACTCCGTACTCCCTACTCCCTTAGCAGCCCGGTCCGGCCAGCGCACCGGTCTTACCCGCACGCACCAGGCACTCACCCTGCGGCAACGGTTGCACCCGCGCCACAAAGTGCGCGTTCACCCCCGAGGTGAGGTCCCGCGGCAGCTGGTTGAGCCGGCCATAGCGGCGCATGTCAACCCACCGGTGTCCTTCGAGCAGCAGCGAGTAGCGCTTCTGCACGAGGATTTCGGTCACGATATCCGCGTCCGGCGATGACGCGGTGAGCGTGCTGGGCGCAAGGCCACCCGAGTTCACGCGGATGTTGTTGATCATCGTGAGGGCCCCAGCCTTATCACCGGTCGCCAACAGGATCTCAGCGCGGAGGAGCATGAGCTCTTCGTTGCGGATGATCGGGATGGACGTGGTGATGGCCGGATAGATCTGGAAGCCCAGCGACGACGGGGCACCCAGCCCCTGTGGGGCATTTCGCACTGGCCGCGCTCCGATCTTGGCCAGGAAGCGGTTGTCCTTGGTGCCGTCGGCCTTGAGGGGCGCGTCGGCATCGATGGACATGTGCGCGTACAGGTCCGTGTTGGTGGCCGTCGCCAAGGGGTTGGTGACGTCGGGAGCCGCCGCAAACGGGTGGTATACGCCCACATTGTAGGCCGTCGCCGAGGTCGCGTTCACGTTAATGAACGAGGCATCGAGCGCCGTACGGGCCCGCGTCCACGCCGCGGCCCCGCCACCAGCCGTGGCATGATACGCCGCTGCCCGCGCCGCCATCGCGCGATTGAACTGGCGGAACGTGGCCGGCGTGTTAAAGCCGGTGAATCCCGAGTTCAGGTTGAACGGGAACGCCGCTCCGCCTGCCGCCAGATCGGCCGCCGCTTCATCCAGCACGTTCTGGAGGAACCGGTAGACGGAGTCACGCGACACAAACGGCGCGAGGTCCGTCGCTTCCTTGTTGATCTGCACCACCGCGCCGATGGTGTCGCGGGTGGCGATCACCGTAAGCAGCTCGATGCCTTCAATGGTTTTGGCGAAACCCAGAGCGGCGCGCTTCTGTTCCGCTGTGAGCGTCGACCCCGCCACCGTGTTCTTGAAGTTGAACACGTCGCGCAGGTTGCCGTACGGGCCGCCCCAGCTGCCCACAGCAAAGCCGGCCGGATCGAGCCGGTTCTGTCCGGAAATGCCGATGAGGTACGCCGACGTGTTGCGCCCTTCCGACGGCGTATACACGTAGGCCTCACGCCCGAACCGGCCAGTCTCGGTGATGAAGCCGCCGCGGCTGTTACGGTTCTGCCGGAGCAGGCCGGTGGCCAGCAGCTGCAGCGCCTGCGGGTCGGCGCTGGCACCGGCAACCGTGGGCGTGTTGGGGTTGGTGATGTTGAGCGTGTCCTTGCTGCATGCAGCAAGCGACAGCGACGCGAGGCACAGCGCGCCCAGAGTGCGCATGGTCTGCTTGGTCATCCGCGAAGCGCCGGAATTATGAGTGGTCGTCATGGCTCAGAACCCCACGTCGACGCTGAAGAAGAACTGACGGCTCGGCGGGAACGGCGCGAGGTCGATGAACCGATTGAAGTTCGTGTTGCCGAAGTTGTTGAACTCCGGATCGAAGCCCCAGTAATCGGAGAAGAGTGCGAGATTACGGCCGCTGAGGTTGAAGCGCAGCGACTTGCCACCCGGGATCTTCTGGGCCCACGAATCCGGCGCCTGATAGTTGATCGTGATTTCACGGAGCTTCACGTACGACGCCTTCTGCATGTAGACGCGCGTATCACCGGCGTTGAAGGTGTTGAAGCGGCACAATCCCAACGTCTCGTTCGCGGCGCACGGACGCGAGCCCGGGAGCATGGAAGTCGGCGCCACGTCATCGTAGTCGCGTGCCTGCTTGCCTTCGTCCCACAGGTTGTTCGTCATGTTCGACACGTAACCGCCCGCCCGCCAGTCCAGCAACGCCGAGAACGTGAAGCGCTTCCACGTGAAGTCGTTGTTGAACGTGGTGGTGTGAATCGGGTTCGCGTCCCCCGTGATCGTGTCACGCACCGCGCCATTCGGACCCAGCGGCGCATTCGACCAGATGTACGTGGACCGGAGGTT
The DNA here is from genome assembly GCA_903900795.1 of uncultured Gemmatimonadota bacterium. Classification (GTDB taxonomy): domain Bacteria; phylum Gemmatimonadota; class Gemmatimonadetes; order Gemmatimonadales; family Gemmatimonadaceae; genus Gemmatimonas. The sequence continues at coordinate 33,320 of CAIUOO010000545.1, forward strand.
CGGCGTGATGCGATTCCGGCCGTACGCCGCACCGAACGAGCCGGGCACCGGGAAGGCCGGAACCGGGATATCGTTGGTGTACTGCACGTTGGCGTTGTAGATGATGCGGCTGGTCCATTCGAAGTTGCCACGGCGGATCGGCACCAGCGAGAGCACGCCTTCGGTTCCCAGCACCGACAGCTGACCACCATTGATGATCTGGTTACCCAACCCCGACGACGGCGGCAGCGGGAAGGTGAGCAGCAGGTCGGTGATCTTCCGCTGGTAGCGCGTGACTTCAACACCAACGCGCGAACCGAAGAGCTGCGCGTCCATACCGAACTCCAACTCGTTCATGACTTCCGGCTTGATGCCCGTGTTGCCGAGCAACCCGTTGGAGACGAGCGAATTCTGTCCGCCGATCAGACCACCGTCGGCGTACAGGATGTCGCGATCACCATAGCGCGGACGATTGCCCGACTGTCCCCATGCGCCGCGGAACTTGACTTCGTCGATCTTGTCCGTGAGCGGCTTCACGAAGCGGTACGAGCCCGAGTACTTCGGAAACAGGTAGTACGTCCCCCGGTCGCCATTGGCGCTCGAGCGGTCGGCACGGAAGCCCACGTTGAGGGCCATCTTTTCGTCCAACAACAGCACCTGCTCGTTCACGTAATACGATTGGTCGCGGAACTCGGTGCGCGTGTCTTCGGTCGCGATGTCCTGCGCGCCGGCCGCAATCCGGCGGGTGGGGAGCAGACCACGGCCACGGATGCGGTAGATCTCCTGCTTCTGCCGCTCATAGGTACCACCCACCGAGGTGGTGAACGACGTCACCAGCTTGGTGGCGGGGGTCCAGGTCCACACCGCGTTCAAACCGGCGTTGGTCTGGAGGCTTGAGACGTTGTTCTGACCGGCCGTGCCCAGGAAGCCGTCGGCAGGTTCAAACTGCAGGTAGTTGGGCGAGTACTGTACGCCTTCCTGCTGGAAGCGGTCCACGCCGGTGAGACTCGAGATCTGGACGCTGTGACGGGCCGTGCTCAGCGCCGTGTAGTTGAGGCGGATGTTACCGGCCTGACGGAACACCGATTCATCGCTCTGAATGTCACGGATCACTTCAAACGGATTCGCGATCCCAGACCCACCACCGTAAAACGGCATATTGGGGTAGCGGCCGTTCTCAAGCTTGGTGTTCAGGTCGATGATCGCCGGCGTGTAACCGAACACGTACGTCGGGCTGACACCGGCGTTGTTGTTGTTGCCGAGGCCGCGCTGGAGGAAGTTGCGCGTAACGTCGAGGCCCATGCTGGCGGTGAGCTTGCTGCCGAGCGTCTGGTCGAGGTTGATGCGGCCACCGGTGCGCCGGGCGCCGGTGTTGATCATGATCCCCGACTCCTGCCGGTCATTGAGCGAGGCGAAGTAGCGGGTGTTCCCCGAACCGCCCGACGACGAAATGAGCGTCTCGAACGACGGATCGGTGCGCCCGTACAGCTCTCCCTGCCAGTCGTAGTTCGTGCAGTTGGGCGTGCACGCTGCACGCGCCGCTGCCTCGCCCACCGGGCCACCGACAAACGGCAGCACGTCGGTGAGCGTGGCGTACTGACGATGGCCCAGCGAGCGCATGAGCTGCTGGGTGCCAACGCGTTGCGTCACGTTCCACTTGGGCTGACCGGCGGAGCCCTTCTTCGTGGTGATCACCACCACGCCGTTGGTGGCGCGCGACCCGTAAATGGCCGTCGCCGCGGCCGACTTCAGCACTTCAACGCTCTCAATGTCGTTCGGATTGAGATCGGCCAAGCGGTTCACCACCTGGTCTTGGCTCGAGCCCGTGGAACCACTCGCGCGCGAGATCGCGGAGGCGCCCGACGAGACACCCGCGTTGGAGACGATGACGCCGTCCACCACGTACAGCGGGTCACCCTGACCCAGCACCGACGTCGCGCCGCGGATCTGCACCTGAGCACCACCGCCCGGCGCGCCGCTGTTTTCGAAAATGCGAGCGCCCGCCACCTTACCGGCCAGGTTGCTCTCAATGGAGCGGGCCGGAACGCGATTGAGTTCCAGCGAGCTCACGGAGGCCACGGCCGTGGCCGCCACGCGGCGATCCACCGTGGTTGCGGCACCGGTGACCGTCACGCCTTCCAGCTGCAGCACGTCCTTTTCGAGCACAAAGTTGGCGACGCTCTCCGTGGCGCTCAGGCGGATCGTCTGGCGCTTGTACCCCAGCTGGCGCGCCAGCACGACCACTTCGCCCGAGGGCACACGCATGCGGAATTCGCCGCGTTCGTTGGTGCGGACACCAACCTGCTGTCCGACGATGCTGACGGTCACGTCAGCGATGGGGGTGCCAACGACAGCCTGGGTCACCTTACCCGAGATATCTCGGGTTTGCGCGTCCGCGCGTAGCGGCAGCACGGCAACCGCGAACGCGGCGGCGAGTGAGAACAACCTACCCATAGAGGGTCTCCGATGGAGGGGAAGGCGGAGCGGGAGGGGGCGCTGACCGCACGACGCACCTGCATCGTCGTGCGGTCAGGTTTTTTGATGTCAGACTGGGACGAAACAGTCACCCAACCGAGACACCGGTATGTGCGACAAAAATATTAACAATCAATGCCCCCCAGCTAGGTCACACATGGAGATCGTTCGGTCTTTGGGGGCTGGGGGGCGACTGGATCCGCCACGGGTCGCGGCGGGGGGACGCTCTCGATCAGGGACGAACTGCCCCCGCCGCGAACGCCTGCCGGATGCGTACCGTACGCTCGAGCTCGTCACGGCTCTGGCGGATCTTCTGCTGGAGGTCCGTCGCCAGCGCCGGATGGGCCGCCAGCCAACCATCGATCTGCCGTAGCGCCTCGGCGTCCCCCTGGCCACCGATCGTCGCCCCCAGCCAGCTGCCCAGGAAAAAGATGCGGCGGTTTTGCTGAATCCAGGGCAACGTGTCGAGCGCGGGCACGAGGTACGGCAGGGTCATGGCCGACTGATCCGCGTCGTGGAAGCTGCGCAGGCTCGACGTCACCCACTCTTCGTTCAACGCCGCGTCCGCAAACCACCGCGCAAACAGCGCCCGCTTGAGGGCGGAATCGGGTCGCGCCGCCTCGGCCACGAACGCCTGACGTTGCCCTTCACTGGTGGAATCGCGACGCGCCTCGGTCGCCAACCGCGTCGCCGCCGTCGGCGCCGTGCGGGCCACCAACCGGGTCACGATCGACCACCGCGTGGGCGGACGGAGCGCCAGCCCGGCGGCGGTGTCCCCGTCCAACCAGCGATCCAGCCGTTCCAGCGAGGCCGTGGAGCGCGCCACGCCAATTGCCGCGTCAAGCTGCGTCTTGCGCTGACCATAGCTGCGCGCGCTGTCGGCGGCGCCCGCCAGCAGCAGCGGCTCGGCCCGCGCCAGCAGCGCCTCACGCGTGGCGTCATCGCTGTAGCGCCCGATCACGGTCACCAGGCGTCCTACCAGCGTGCCGGTGATCTGCTCGTCGCGTTCGGTGGGCAAGGCGCGCAGTACCATCTCCGCATAGCGCGTCGGCGACAGACGCGCCTCACGCACCAGATCCCACAGCGCCCCCCACAACATCGCCCGCAGGAAATCGTCGTCCACGCCGTCGATATGCTGCTCGAGCCACTGTACGCTCATCGAATCGGGGAGCACGATCGCGTACCCATAGTCCCCGTCGTTCGCGAACACGAAGTCGGGGGCTGGTCGCCCGGCCGCCGCGGTCACGATCGTGGTGTCGCCACGCATTTCCACCGGCAGCCGCACCGCCGGCTGGTTGGCGTAGTACAGCAGCACCTGCACCTTGAGCGGCCAGGCACCACGCCCCGACAGCGCCGGCTGTGCCGCCCGCTGCACTAACGCCAGTCGCTGCACCACGCCGTTGCGCACCGTGAGGCGCTGCTCCACCAACGGCATCCCGGGGCGCAGCATCCACGCCTGTCCCCATACCGTGAGATCGCGATGCGCCGCGCGCCCCACGCTGCCCAGCAGCTCACGCCACGTGCCGTTGCCATAGGCGTGGCTGCGTAGGAACTGCTGCACACCACGCTGAAACGCCGTTGCGCCCACCAGATACTCCAGCTGCTTCAGCACGCCCGGCGCCTTGTTGTACACGATCGGACCGTAGTTGCTCTTGGCCTGATCGAGGTTGCCGAGCTGCTGCCAGATCGGGGTGGTTCCCGCCGTCGCGTCGGTCGCGTACGCCACCGGCTTGTTGCGCAGGTAGAACGTCTTCCACGCGTTCGACGTGGGTTCGAGATCGGCTTGCATGCGGGCCGCCATGTACGTGGCAAAGCCCTCCTTCAGCCACAGGTCGTCGAACCAGCGCATCGTCAGGTAGTCGCCGAACCACTGGTGCGCGACTTCGTGAAACGTCGTCGCCTGTCGGCCAAGCAACTGCGACACCGTGGCGCGCTCGCGGTAAATGAAACTCTCCTCGTTGTAGAACACCGCGCCGGGATGTTCCATGCCGCCGAACGGAAACGCCGGGGCCAGCAACGCGTCGAACTTGTGGAACGCGTAGGGAATGCCGAACCAGTCGCCCAGCCAGCGCAACGCCCGCGCGTTCATCTCGATCAACGTGTCGCTCTCCGCTTCGGCGCGGCGCGACTGCCGCATCCAGAGCGACACCGGCACCGGCGCCGCCGCCGTGCTCGTGGCGACGGTGCGCGTCACGCTGGCCCACGGTCCGGCCGCGAAGGCGATCAGATACGTGCTCAGGCGCTCCGTCTCGCGGAAGCGATGCCGGACCGACGGCCCCACGGTATCCGCGCCGACTTCGGCCCCGTTCGCCAGCGCCCGCCACGCCGCCGGCGTGGTGAGCGAGAGCCGCACTTTGGCTTTGAGATCGGGCTGATCGAAGCAGGGAAAGAGCAGGTTGGCATCCGACGGCACGAGCAGCGTGTACAGATACACGTTGCCGTCGGTCACATCGCGGTGGCGGATGATGCTGGCGCCGGCTTGGGCGATCGGCGTGGCGAACGCCAGTTCGACCGCGTTCCGGCCGCGGCGCAGGCGGGCCGCCGGAATCACGAGGTGATGCCGATTCCAAGCGGCGCCAAGCGCCGGCCAGGCCGCGCCGTTGATCCGCCCGTCGCTCACCGACAGCCCTCGGAAGTCCAGC